>CAZFTZ010000364.1:0-5608 GCA_964521875.1 uncultured Cellulomonas sp.
GCCCCCGACGGCGGGGTGATCGACGACCTCGTCGTCTACCACATCGGGCCCGACGAGTTCATGGTCGTCGCCAACGCCTCGAACGTCGCGACGGTGTTCACCGAGCTCCGGTCCCGCGTGGCCGGGTTCGACGTCACGCTGCGCGACGACTCGTCGGCCACCGCCCTGATCGCGGTCCAGGGCCCGCGCGCCGCCGAGATCCTGCGCGCGACCGACGGCCTGGCCGAGGACCCGGCGATCTCCGGCGACACGGCGTTCGACGAGCTCAAGTACTACGCGTGCCTGCGGATGCGGTTCCGCGGCGAGCCCGTGCTCGTCGGCCGCACCGGCTACACCGGCGAGGACGGCTACGAGCTGTGGATCGAGGCGGACCGCGCCGCCGACCTGTGGCGCGCGCTGCTGGCGGCCGGCGAGCCGTTCGCGCTGGTGCCGGCCGGGCTCGCGGCGCGCGACAGCCTGCGCCTCGAGGCCGGCATGCCGCTGTACGGGCAGGAGCTCGACCGCACGACGACGCCGTACGACGCGGGCCTGGGCCGGGTGGTCGTGCTGGACAAGACCGGCCCGGACGGCGCGCCGCGTGACTTCGTCGGGCGCGACGCCCTGGCCGCCCGCGCCGCCGGCGAGCCGCAGCGCGTGCTCGTCGGGCTCGCCGGTGAGTCCCGGCGGGCTGCCCGTCACGGATACCCGGTGCTGTCCGGCGACACCGTCGTCGGGACCGTCACCTCCGGGGCGCCGTCCCCCACCCTCGGCCACCCGGTGGCGATGGCGTACGTCGCACCGCACGTGGCCGACGAGGGCACGGAGCTCACCGTCGACGTCCGCGGCCGCGGCGAGCCGGTGCGCGTGGTGCCCCTGCCCTTCTACCGTCGTCCTCGCTGACCCACCCGTCCCTGAAGTCCCTGAAGGAGCGCACCATGAGCGGCCGGCCTCCCGCTGACCTGCAGTACACCGTCGAGCACGAGTGGTACGCCGTGGGCGCACCGGGCACCGTGGGCATCACCGACGTCGCCGCCGACGCGCTCGGCGACATCGTCTACCTGGAGCTCCCGGCAGCCGGTGACCAGGTCGCCGCCGGGGCGGTGATCGGCGAGATCGAGTCGACCAAGTCGGTCTCCGAGCTGTTCTCCCCGGTGACCGGCACCGTGGTCGAGGTGAACCAGGCCGCGATCGACGACCCGGCCCTGGTGAACTCCGACCCGTACGGCGCCGGCTGGCTGCTCAAGGTCGAGGTCACCGGCACCGGGCAGCTGCTCTCGGCAGAGGAGTACGCCGCGCTCGCGGCCCACTGATCGGCGCCCCGGTTCGTCCCGGTCCGTGGACTTTGGGCCGCCCGATGGGGTGGGAGGACCTTTGGCCCCTTGCGCCAAACGAGTGATTCCAGGTTCGAATGGCGGTCTGGTGTATCACTTGTCGCGACGACGGGTCATTCTGTGGCACAGCGCGTTCGGCACCACGGGGGGCATCGTGATGACGAGAGGGCGTGCGGGAAGTGGCGTCATAGTCCGCCGCAACCCCCCTCTCATCCGGTACGCAGCTGTACAACGACCGCTCGGACGGGCCGGGTGGTCGTCGGCAGACCGGAGGGCACCATGAGCATGCTGGAGACGACGAGCACCAGGTCGGCCATCCTCGGCGACCCGCTCACCCGTCGCGAGAAGGTCGTTCTGGCCGAGCTCGCCGAGGACGTCACGCTCGAGGAGATCGCCACGCGACTCTTCGTCACGCGCAACACCGTCAAGTCGCAGGTCCGCTCCGTCTACCGCAAGATCGGCGCCTCGACGCGCACCGAGGCGGTCGCCTGGGCCCAGGAGCACGGCATCCGCTGAGCTGCTGCCGGCCCGTGCGACCAACCGGTCACGCGGGCCTGGCAGACTGCGGCCATGGCCGCAGCCCCCCAGCTCGTCGTCGCCGGAGCGCTGGTCGACGACCTCGACGACCCGCAGCACCTGCTCGCCGCTCGGCGAGCCAAGCCGGCGAGCCTCGCCGGCCGGTGGGAGTTCCCCGGAGGGAAGGTCGATCCGGGGGAGTCGCCGGAGGAAGCGCTGCACCGCGAGCTCCGCGAGGAGCTGGGCGTCCGGGTCGGCCTGGGCCCGGAGCTCGTCGGACCCGACGACGGCGGCTGGAAGCTGTCGACGCGGTACGTGATGCGGCTCTGGCTCGTCGAGGTGGTCTCCGGGGTCCCCGAGCCGCTCGTCGAGCACGACGACCTGCGCTGGCTGCCGAACGGGCAGTGGCTCGACGTACCGTGGCTGGACGCGGACGTCCGCATCGTCGAGTCCCTCGTCGGCGCCCTGGCGAACGGCACCTTCCACACGGTCTGACCCTTCACGCTTCCCGCCGCGGCCCGGTGCGAGTTCACCATCCGCGAACTCGACTAGCACTCTCATGGCGAGAGTGCTAATTCTTGTGTCGTAGCCAAGGCGGCACGGGGCCGCCGGTTCTCGGGGCCGCGGGAGGTCCGTGGCCCGTGTCACGGGAGGTGAGGGCTATGGCTACGAGGTTCGACCCGTTCGCCGAGATGGACCGCCTGCTGGGCCAGATGTTCACGTCGGAGCGCGCCGCGTCGGCGATGCCGATGGACCTGTACCGCGTCGGCGACCACTACGTGCTCCACGTCGACCTGCCGGGTGTCGACCCGGGCAGCATCGACGTCAACGTCGAGGACCGCACGCTGACCATCCGCGCGCAGCGCTCGTCCGCGTCCGACGAGTCCGACGCCCAGTGGCTGACCCGGGAGCGTGCGGTCGGCACCTACGCCCGCCAGCTGACGGTGGGTCGCGGCCTGGCGCTCGACCAGATCACCGCGACGTACACCGACGGCGTGCTGACCCTGACGATCCCGGTGGCCGAGGAGGCCAAGCCGCGCAAGATCGCCGTGGCGCACGGCGCCGGCGAGCAGCACACCATCACGGCCGAGGCGCAGCCCGCCCAGGGCTGACCCCCGACAGGTGACGAGGGTCCGGCTCCCGCTCTCACGGGTGCCGGACCCTCGTGCTGGCGCTGCCGATCCCCGCTGGGATGAGCACCCCCGAGAGGGGTTCACCCCTTGCCCCCCAGGAGTCGGATGACGCATCCGCGTCCTGGTGCGACGCTCAGAGACGACCGAGCGGGGTCCGCCGACACACGACGTGTCGGCGCGGATTCATGCACTGTCCGTGCCCCGGTCGGACAACGGTGATCTGACGGTCGGCGCGGCACAGTCGGTCACCCGGTCAGCGGAGCGCGGCGGCGATGCGGGCGAGGGCCTCGTCCAGGACCGGGCGGGACGCGGCGAGGTTGAGGCGGGCGAAGCCGGTGCCCTCGGTGCCGAAGGCGCGGCCGTCGACGAGCGCGACGCGCGCCCGCTCCAGCAGGTGGGTCGCCGGCGTGACACCGTCCGGGATCCCGGCGGCGCGGAGGTCCAGCCACGCGAGGTAGGTCGCTTCCGGCGGGATCCACCGCACGGCGGGGAGGCGCTCGCTGAGCAGGCGCCCGACGAGGTCCACGTTGCCTGCCAGCGCCGCCAGCAGCTCGTCGAGCCAGGGACCGCCGTGCCGGAACCCGGCCTGGTGGGCGATCGAGGCGACGTGGCTCACCCCGTCGGAGGCGAGCTGCGGCACCATGGCCAGCTCGGCCGCGGCGCCGGGACCGGGAACCGCGACGGCCGCCTTCAGCCCGGCGAGGTTGAACGTCTTCGACCCGGAGTGCAGGGCGATCGCGTCCGGGATGACGGTCGTCGTCGGCGTGAACGCCGGCCGAGTGCCGTCGGCCCGTGGTGGGACCAGGGCGGCGTGGATCTCGTCGGCCACCACGCGCACCCGCCAGGCCGCAGCCAGCTCGCCGAGCGCCGCGAGCTCGTCGGCCGTGTGCAGCACGCCGGTCGGGTTGTGCGGCTGGCACAGCAGGAACGCGGCCCGACGACCACCGGACTTCGCGACGCCGAAGGCACGGTCGAGCGCCTCGAGGTCCAGCCGCCCGGACGCATCCAGCGGCGCGGTGACGATGCGGCGCCCGGCGTGCTCGACGAACACCCGGAACGGCGGGTACACCGGAGGCGCGATCACCACGGCGTCGCCCGGCTCGGTGAGCAGCCGCAGCACGTGGACGATGCCCTGCATCACGTCCGGCACGAGCCGCGCCGTGGCCGGGTCGACGGCCCAGCCCCAGCGCTCGTCGGCGAACCCGGCGAACGCCTCGACGTAGCCGCGGTCACCCTCGTAGCCGGTGTCGCCGCTGGTCAGTGCGTCGTGGACGGCGCGCACCACCGGCTCGGGCGGCACCACGTCCATCTCGGCGACGAACAGCGGCAGCACGTCGGCGGGGTAGTGCCGCCACTTCTCGGAGGTGCGCCGACGCAGCTCCTCGAGAGGCACGTCGAACGGCGCCACCATCGGCTCACTCACCCGGACTCCTTCACCGGCTCGGTGTGTGGGTGCGACTTCGGTGCATCAGTGTGCCGAGCCGGCACGAAGGTACCGAGCCGGCGGGCAGGCCGGGGCGAGCGGGTGGCACCCGCGGCTGGCGTGGACCGCTGCCGGAGGCCGGCGAGGCCCGGACCGAGCAAGCTTGCGGAGCGGCGGGGCACCGGCCGCGCGCCCGCAGCTGTCGTCGGGGATCGCCGGGGACCGGTCAGAGGGTGGCGCGGACGGCGCGGGTGGCGGCCAGCACGTGCTCGAGGGAGGGGGTGACCTCCTCGTAGCGGCGGGTCTTGAGCCCGCAGTCCGGGTTGACCCAGAGCTGGCCGGGGTCGATCGCCTTGACCGCGCCGGTGAGCAGCTCGGTGACCTCGTCGACCGACGGCACCCGCGGGGAGTGGATGTCGTAGACGCCCGGCCCGATGCCGCGCCGGTAGCCGGCCGCCGCGATGTCGTCGACGATCTCCATCTTCGAGCGCGCCGCCTCGATCGACGTGACGTCCGCGTCGAGCCGGTCGATCGCCCCGAAGATCTGCCCGAACTCCGAGTAGCACAGGTGGGTGTGGATCTGCGTGTCCGGCCGCACCCCGGAGGTGGCCAGGCGGAACGCGCCGACCGACCAGTCGAGGTAGGCCGGCTGGTCCGCCGCCCGCAGCGGCAGCAGCTCGCGCAGCGCCGGCTCGTCGACCTGGACGATCGCGATGCCGGCCGCCTCGAGGTCGGCGATCTCGTCGCGCAGCGCCAGGGCGACCTGGTTGGCGGTGTCCGCCAGCGGCTGGTCGTCGCGCACGAACGACCAGGCCAGGATGGTCACTGGCCCGGTGAGCATGCCCTTGACCGGCTTGGCGGTCAGGCTCTGGGTGTACGACGACCACTCGACGGTGATCGGCTTCGGCCGGGACACGTCGCCCCAGAGTATCGACGGCCGCGTGCACCGCGAGCCGTACGACTGCACCCAGCCGTTCTCCGTCACGGCGAACCCGTCGAGGTTCTCCGCGAAGTACTGCACCATGTCGTTGCGCTCCGGCTCGCCGTGCACCAGCACGTCGAGGCCGATTGACTCCTGGAGCTCGACGACGCGGCGGATCTCCTCGCGCATCTCGTCGTCGTACTGCGCGTCGGTCAGCTCGCCGCGGGCGTGCGCGGCGCGCGCCAGCCGGATCTGCGGCGTCTGCGGGAAGGAGCCGATCGTCGTCGTCGGCAGCGCCGGCAGG
>CAZFTZ010000365.1:0-17405 GCA_964521875.1 uncultured Cellulomonas sp.
GGCCGGGACGTCTGGTGGCACGAGGCGGTCGAGGCCGCGTCCGACGAGCACACGCCGGTGGACCTGCCGGCCGAGCACCCGCTGTTCATCCTCTACACGTCCGGCACCACCGGGAAGCCGAAGGGCATCTTCCACACCACCGGCGGCTACCTGACGCAGGCGGCGTACACGCACCTCAACGTGTTCGACCTCAAGCCGGAGACGGACGTCTACTGGTGCACCGCCGACATCGGCTGGATCACCGGGCACTCGTACGTCGTCTACGGACCGCTGGTCAACGGCGCGACGCAGGTGATCTACGAGGGCACGCCGGACACCCCGGACCGGGGCCGCTGGTGGGACATCGTCGAGAAGTACCGGGTCTCGATCCTCTACACCGCGCCGACCGCGATCCGCACCTGCATGAAGTGGGGCGACGACATCCCCGCGACGCGCGACCTGTCCTCGCTGCGCGTGCTGGGCTCGGTGGGCGAGCCGATCAACCCGGAGGCGTGGACCTGGTACCGCCGGGTGATCGGCGGCGACCGGACGCCGGTGGTCGACACCTGGTGGCAGACCGAGACCGGCGCGATCATGATCAGCCCGCTGCCCGGCGTGACGGCCGCCAAACCGGGGTCGGCGCAGGTGCCGGTGCCCGGCGTCGCCGCCGAGGTGGTGGACGACGAGGGGAAACCGGTGCCCAACGGCGCCGGCGGCTACCTGGTGCTCACCGAGCCCTGGCCGGCCATGCTGCGCGGCATCTGGGGTGACCCGGACCGCTACGTCGACACCTACTGGTCGCGGTTCCGCGGGCTGTACTTCGCCGGCGACGGCGCGAAGAAGGACGACGACGGCGACATCTGGCTGCTGGGCCGGGTGGACGACGTGATGAACGTCTCCGGGCACCGGCTGTCGACCACCGAGATCGAGTCGGCGCTCGTCGCGCACCCCTGGGTCGCGGAGGCGGCCGTAGTGGGTGCGTCCGACGAGACCACCGGCCAGGCCGTCGTCGCGTTCGTCATCCTGCGCGGCGACTCCGAGGGGCTGGCGAAGACGCCCGCCGACGTCGAGGCGGAGCTGCGCGCCCACGTCGCCACCCAGATCGGGCCGATCGCCAAGCCGCGCCAGATCCTCGTCGTGCCGGAGCTGCCGAAGACGCGCTCGGGCAAGATCATGCGCCGGCTGCTGCGCGACGTCGCCGAGCACCGCTCGGTCGGGGACGCGACGACGCTGGCCGACTCGTCGGTGATGGACCTGATCGCCGCCGGGCTGGCGAACCCGGCCGCCTCCGCCGACTGACGCTCCGTCCCTTCCCGCGCCACGTAGGGTGCGAGCGGACGCCGAGCCCCGCCGGTGGGGGGGCGTGCGCATTGACGGCTCCGTGGGCCTGGCGAGGGCGGCCGTTGACCTCACGATCACACAGCGTTGACCTGCGGAAACGGGACGTCGAATCGATTCGACAGGGCGCTCGCTGCGGGGCTACCCTCGTCGTCGAGGCACCCTCCACCGGGCGGTACCAGACCGCCCCGGCGCGACGCCCGCCACCCCCACCGAGATCGCCGCGCCACTCCCGATGACCAGGAACCTCACCTCAGGTCCGCCCACCCGTCTCATCGTCCTGTTCACGCTGCCGCTGCTCGTCGGCAACGTGTTCCAGCAGCTGTACCAGTTCACCGACGCCGCGGTCGTCGGGCGCCTCGTCGGCCTGGACGGCCTGGGCGCGGTCGGCGCGACGAACGGGCTCGTCTTCCTGCTCATCGGCTTCACGTGGGGCTCGTCGGCCGGCCTGGCGATCCCGATCGCACGCGCCTTCGGCGCCGGCGACCTGGTGGCGATGCGGCGGTTCGTCGCCGCCGGCGCCTACGTCTCGGTCGGCATCGCCGCGCTGATCACCGTCGGCGGCTCGCTCGTCGCGCGACCGCTGCTGCGACTGATGGACACCCCGCCGGAGCTGATCGACGGCTCGGTGGCGTTCCTGGTCACCACGCTCCTCGGGTCCGCCGCGATGGTGGCGTTCAACTTCCTCTCGTCGACCATCCGGGCGCTCGGCGACAGCCGCACCCCGCTGCTGTTCCTGGTGCTGTCCTGCTGCCTCAACGCCGGACTGGTGTTCGCCTTCGTCGCGTGGCTGCACCTCGGGGTGCGCGGCGCGGCGCTGGCCACCGTCACCGCCCAGCTCGTCTCCGTCGCCGGCTGCCTGTGGCTCATCGCGCGCCGCATGCCGGAGCTGCACCTCAGCCGCGACGACTGGCGTCCGCGCCGGCACGAGATGGCCGAGCCGGTGCGCATCGGCGTGCCGATGGGGTTCCAGATGTCGGTGATCGCCATCGGCACGCTGGTGCTGCAGTACGCGATCAACGGCCTGGGCGCCGAGTCGGTGGCGGCGTTCACCGCCGCGATGCGGGTCGACCAGCTCGCCGCCGCGCCCCTCAACTCGTTCGGCATCGCGATGGCGACCTACGTCGCGCAGAACCGCGGCGCGCGGCAGTGGCACCGGATCCGCACCGGGGTGTTCCGGATCAGCTTCGTGTCGATCGGGCTGGCGATCGTCGTCGGGCTGACGCTGATCGCGGTCTCCGGGCCCATCGCCCGGCTGTTCGTCGGCGGCGGCGAGGACGCCGTCGTGGCGATGGTGCGCCAGTACTTCGTCGTCAACGGCGCCCTCTACTCGATCCTCGCGATGGTCTTCATCATGCGGAACACGGTGCAGGGGCTCGGGCTGTCCGCGGTGCCGACGATCTCCGGGTTCCTCGAGCTGGCGATGCGCGCGGCGGCCGGGCTGGTGCTGGTGCAGCACCTCGGCTTCCTCGGCGTCTGCTTCGCCGCACCACTGGCGTGGGTCGGCTCGGTGGTCCCGACGTCGATCGCGTGGCTGGCGCAGCGCCGCCGGCTGGTCGAGGAGGAAGAGCTCGCCACCGGATGTCCCGGGGTCACGGCCAGGCGAGTGCCGGAGGAGTCCGACGAAGACCCCACGGCCGTCGTCGAGCTCGAAGCACTCGGCGAGTCGGAGCCGATGGCGGCGGCGTCGGCCTGAGTCCGGGTCCGGCCCGCGGACTGCGACCTCGTCGCCCGACCGGTGCGTGACGTCGCAGTCCGCGGCCCGACGGGCCTCAGCGGTCCAGCACGCGCAGCAGGTTGCGCACCGCCTCGCGCCCGGCGCGGTTGGCGCCGATCGTCGAGGCGCTCGGCCCGTAGCCGACCAGCTGCACCCGGTGGTCGGCGGCGACCTGGGTCCCCTCCATCACGATCCCGCCGCCCACGCCACGCAGCGCCAGCGGGGCCAGGTGGTCCAGCGCCGCGCGGAAGCCGGTCGCCCACAGGATGGTGCGCGCCTCCACCTTCGACGGGCCGTCGACCCAGCCGTCCGGCACCGGCCCGGGCCCGAAGACGACGCCGTCGGCGACGATCCGCTCGAACATCGGCCGGGCCCGCAGCACGCCGGCCGCGATGCCCTCGCGGTACGCCGGCGTCAGCGGGATGCCCGTCACGGAGACCACCGACTCCGGCGGCAGGCCGGCGGCGGTCCGCGCGGCGACCTTGGCCACCGCGTCGTGCCCGTACTCCGGCGTGAACTCCGCCTCGACCCACTGCGGCGGCCGGCGGGTCACCCAGGTGGTCGGGGTCAGCGGCGCCAGCAGCAGCAGGAGCTGCACGGCCGAGGTGCCGCCGCCGACGACGACCACGGGACCGTCGGCCAGCTCCTCCGGGGTGCGGAAGTCGTGCGTGTGGAGCTGCCTGCCACGGAAGGTCCACTGCCCCGGGTAGGCGGGCCAGAACGGCTTTGTCCACGTGCCGGAGGCGTTGACCAGGCCACGGGCATGCCACAGCACCGCCGACTCGGGGTGGTCGACGTGGTGGGTGGCGACGAGCAGCCGGCCCTCGCCGTCGTCGGACACCCGGTCCGCCCGCACCGGTCGCTGCACCTGCAGGCCGAACGCCTCCTCGTACTGCCCGAAGTACTCCGGCACGACGAGCGCGGCCGGCTCGCCGTCGCGGGCGGAGCGGAGCGCCAGGCCGGGCAGGTCGTGGACGCGGTGAGCGGCGCCCATCGTCAGCGCCGGCCAGCGGTGCTGCCAGGCGCCGCCGGGGCCCAGGTTCTCGTCGAGCACGACGAACGTACGCGGCGCGCGCTCCCAGTCGGGCGAGCCGACCGCGGTGAACCCCGCCTTGCGCAGGTGGTAGCCGGCCGACAGCCCCGCCTGGCCGGCACCGACGACGACGACGTCGACGTCGACGACGCGCGGGCCGGGCACCGTCCGCTCGCGCCGCGACCGCCGTGACTGCCGGACGGGTGCCGAGTCGGCGGGGGCGGCGCCGTCGATGTCGGCCGGACCGGCCGCACCCAGGACGTCCATCGCCGGACCACCGTAGCCCACGCGGGTGAGCCCACCAGGGGCCGGGCGCCCCGGTACCCCCGGACGGCCCAGCGGGGTGGCGAACGCCGGAACGGCCGACCCGTCCGTTCGACGTGGCGTCCCGGACCGGCGTCCCACCCTCCCGCGGCCGTGAGGCCCGTCGCCGACACTCGCTCGCGGCATCCGGCGGGTGGCTCCGGACCCGCGTGTCGGTGCGAGGTGATGGGATCGGCACATGGTGGACGGGGGGGTCGAGGTGCGGGCGGTCCGCGGCACGCTGTCGGCCGCCGAGCGCAGAGGCATCAGCGCCGTGCTGGCGGCCGCGGCCGAGGCCGACGGTGTGGCACCGCTGGATGAGGCGGCACTCCTCACGCTGGCGGGCTCGGTCGACGCGCCGGCCGTCCACCTCCTCGCGGTGGTCCACTCCGTCCCGCTCGCGACCCTGCGAGTGGCGGTCCGGCCGGTCGTCATGGGGTACGCGAGCGTCGACCTCGGCGGTGAGGTGCCGACGGCGCAGCTCGTCGTCGACCCGGTGGCGCGGCGGCGCGGCATCGGCAGGGCGCTGCTCGAGGCAGCGATCGCGCAAGGGCCCGACGGGGGCCTCGACACATGGGCGCACGGGAACCTGCCCGCCGCGCAGGCGTTCGCCGCCGCCGCCGGCCTCGTCCCGGCGCACCAGCTGTGGCGGATGTCCCTCGACCTTCGTCGTCGGCCCGTGGAGCACCCGGAGTGGCCGCCGGGGTTCGCCGTGCGCCCCTTCGCCCCGGGGCACGACGAGGACGCCTGGCTCGCCGTCAACGCCCGTGCCTTCGTCGGGCACCCGGAGCAGGGACGTTGGACGGCCGACGACCTGGCCGCACGCGAGCGCGAACCCTGGTTCGACGCCGACGGCTTCCTGCTCGCCGAGCGGGCTGTCGACGGCAGCCTGGCCGGGTTCGTCTGGACCAAGGTGCACCCGGTGGGCGAGCCGGTCGGTGAGATCTACGTGCTCGGCGTCGACCCGTCCGCGCAGGGGCACGGGCTCGGCCGGGCGCTCACCGAGGCGGGCCTGGCCCACCTCGTCGGGCGCGGGCTGGGCACCGCCGTGCTCTGGGTGGCCGGCGACAACGCCGCCGCGATCCGCACCTACCAGCGGGCGGGCTTCGAGCGCGTCGCCCTCGACGTGCGGTACACGCGCCGTCCGCAGGACATCACGGGTTCACCCGACGGTGCCACGATGGGGACATGACCGAGGCCTCGACGCTCCGGCCCGAGCTGGCCGCAAGCATCGCCGAGCACCTGGATGCCGAGCAGCAGCGGACGCCCGTGCTCGAGCTGGAACCCCTGCCCGACGACCGCTTCCTCGACCGGGAGCTGTCATGGCTCGCGTTCAACCAGCGCGTCCTCGAGCTGGCCGAGGACCCGACGGTGCCGCTGTTGGAGCGGGTGCGGTTCCTGGCGATCTTCGCCTCGAACCTCGACGAGTTCTTCATGGTGCGGGTCGCCGGCCTCAAGCGGCGCATCGCCACCGGCATCGCCGTCACCGCGGCGTCCGGCCTGTCGCCGCGCCAGGTGCTGGAGTCGATCAGCGAGCGCGCGCACGTGCTGATGGCCCGGCACGCCCTCGTCTTCACCAACGAGGTGCAACCCGCGCTCGCCGAGCAGGGCATCACGATCGTGCGCTGGGCGGACCTGTCCGACGAGGAGCAGGACCGGCTGCACAAGTACTTCCGCCGTCAGATCTTCCCGGTGCTCACCCCGCTCGCCGTCGACCCCGCGCACCCGTTCCCGTACATCTCCGGGCTGTCGCTCAACCTCGCCGTCTCGGTGGTCAACCCGACCAGCGGCAAGGAGCACTTCGCCCGCGTCAAGGTGCCGCCGCTGCTGCCGCGGTACGTCGCGGTCGACGCCTCCGGAAAGCCCGGGATCCCGGACGCCGGCACGACGAGCTTCGTCCCGGTCGAGGACGTCATCGCCCAGCACCTGGACTACCTGTTTCCCGGCATGGAGATCCAGGAGTTCCACACCTTCCGCGTCACCCGCAACGAGGACGTCGAGGTCGAGGAGGACGACGCCGAGAACCTGCTCCAGGCGATGGAGAAGGAGCTGCTGCGGCGGCGCTTCGGCCCGCCGGTGCGCCTCGAGGTCGCCGAGGGGATCAGCCCGAGGGTGCGCAAGCTGCTGGTCCGCGAGCTGGAGATGGCCGACGAGGACGTCTACGAGCTGCCCGCGCCGCTGGACGCCACCGGGCTCAACCTCGTCGCCGACCTCGACCGGCCGGAGCTGCACTACCCGACGTTCGTGCCGACCACCCACCGTCACCTGGCCGAGGTGGAGTCGGCGACGCCGACCGACATCTTCGCGGCGATCCGCGCGCGCGACATCCTGCTGCACCACCCGTACGACTCGTTCTCGACGTCGGTGCAGGCGTTCCTCGAGCAGGCGGCGGCCGACCCCCAGGTGCTCGCCATCAAGCAGACGCTGTACCGCACCTCCGGCGACTCGCCGATCGTCGACGCGCTGATCGACGCCGCCGAGGCGGGCAAGCAGGTGCTGGCGCTCGTCGAGATCAAGGCGCGGTTCGACGAGCAGAACAACATCTCCTGGGCGCGCAAGCTGGAGCAGGCCGGCGTGCACGTCGTCTACGGCATCGTCGGGCTGAAGACGCACTGCAAGCTGTCGCTCGTCGTGCGGCAGGAGCAGGACGGGCTGCGGCGCTACTCGCACGTGGGGACCGGCAACTACCACCCGAAGACCGCACGGCTGTACACCGACCTGGGCCTGCTGACCGCCGACCCCGAGGTGGGCCAGGACCTCACCCGGCTGTTCAACCAGCTGTCGGGGTACGCACCGAAGTCGCGGTTCCACCGGCTGCTGGTCGCGCCCCGCTCGGTGCGGGTCGGGCTGGTCGAGCGGATCGACCGGGAGGCGGCGGCGGCGCGGGCCGGTCGCCCGGCGTGGATCAAGATCAAGGTCAACTCCATGGTCGACGAGGCGACGATCGACGCGCTGTACCGCGCCTCCCAGGCGGGCGTCCCCGTGGACATCAACGTGCGCGGCATCTGCGCGCTGCGGCCGGGCGTGCCGGGGCTGTCGGAGACGATCCGGGTGCGCTCCAACCTCGGCCGGTTCCTGGAGCACTCGCGGATCTTCGCGTTCGGGCACGCCGACGGCACCGAGGACGGCTACGACTTCGCCGGGCCGGAGGTGTTCATCGGCTCCGCCGACCTGATGCACCGCAACCTGGACCGCCGCGTGGAGACGCTGGTGCGCGTCGCCGACCCGGAGCACGTCACCGAGCTGGTCGACCTGATCGACCTGGCGACGGACGAGGGGACGTCGTCGTGGCACCTGCTGCCCGACGGCGAGTGGGAGCGGCACACCACCGCGCCGGACGGCACACCGCTCGTCGACCTGCAGTCCGTGCTCGTCGCACGGCAGCGGCGTCGGCCGGGATCGGGCCGGTGAGCCCGACACCTTCGTCCGGAGTGGTGCAGGCCGCCGGTGCCGTCGTCTGGCGCGTGCGGCAGGCCCGGCTCCAGGTCGCCCTGGTGCACCGGCCGCGCTACAAGGACTGGTCGTGGCCCAAGGGGAAGCTCGACCCGGGCGAGGCGACGGTGACCGCGGCGTGGCGCGAGGTCGCCGAGGAGCTCGGCCACGACGTGGTGCTCGGCGTGCCGCTGCCGTCGCTGTCGTACCGCCTGCCGGACGGGCGCACCAAGCGGGTGCGGTTCTGGGCCGCGCAGGTGGCCGGCCGGGGGCTCGCCGCGGCGCTG
This sequence comes from uncultured Cellulomonas sp., assembly GCA_964521875.1. GTDB lineage: Bacteria > Actinomycetota > Actinomycetes > Actinomycetales > Cellulomonadaceae > Cellulomonas. The sequence continues at coordinate 8,090 of CAZFTZ010000365.1, forward strand.
CGCGCCCGTCCTCCGGTGCCGCCGGCGACGCGCGACGAGATCGACGAAGCCCGCTGGCTCGACGTCGAGGCAGCCGCCCGCCGGCTCACCCGCCCGTCCGACCGGGCACCCCTCGACGCGCTCGTCGACGCGCACGTCCACGGCCGGCTCGACACCCGTGCGCTCGTCGTCGTCCGGCACGCGGCCGCGCGCAAGCGCTCGACGTGGGAGGGCACCGAGACGGACCGGCCGCTGACCTCGTCGGGCCGCGAGCAGGCCGCGGCGCTGGTGCCGATGCTCTCGGCGTTCGGGGTGACGCACGTGGTGTCGAGCGAGTGGCAACGGTGCGCGACCACGGTGGCGCCCTACGCGACGGCCGCCGGCGTGACGCCGGTGCTGGACCCGGGCCTCACCGAGTCCGCGCACGACGACCACCCGGCCCGCGTCGCGGCGCTCGTCGCCGGCCTCGTCGCCGCACGCGAGGACTCCGCGCTGTGCACGCACCGGCCGGTGCTGCCCACGGTGCTCGACGTCGTGGCGCAGCACTCGCGCCGCGAGGTGGCCGACGCGCTGCCGCGCACCGACCCGTTCCTCAAGACCGCCGAGCTCCTGGTGACGCACGTGGCCGCGACGGCCGCCGGCCCCCGCGTGGTCGCCGCCGAACAGCACCGCCCCCACTGACTCGGTCCCGGCTCGGATGCGCGACGAGTTGGGCGCGCTGACGCGCGGCAACCGTCGCCAATCCGCGCGTGAGCGCGCCCAAGCCCGGATGCCGACGCCCGGGCGGCACGACGCGCGAACCGTGAACCGACCACAGCCCGCCGGTTCACGTCCTCGCCAGCCGATCTCCTCACCGGCGCGACCACCCGCGGAGCCTCGGCCACATCGTGCCTGGATGCGCTCCGTCGAGGTCCCGCTCCCGTTGCTCGTGCTCGCCGCGCGGCAGGAGGGGCTGGTGTCGAGCGCTCAGTGCGACGAGGAGGGACTCGGACGGCATCGGCGGCGGCGGTTGGTCGCGTCGGGGCGCGCGCAGTGGGCGGCCCAGCGGGTTCTCGACCTCGCCCGCGCTGTAGACGGATCCGTCCTCACGCTGCATCGCGGGCCGGATCACGTCCGCCGCCGTGCGGCATGCCTCGGGCTTCTCGCGCACGGACCGGATGCCGTGGCGGTCGGCGCGTGCGCGCTGGCTCTGCTGGGGGTTCAGGGACTGCCGCCGACGATCCGGCCCGAGGTCGCGTTGCCCGGCGGCTCGGCCAGGATCCAGCGCGACGGCATCGTCGTCCGGCGCTATCGGCGGGCGGCGCCCACCGTGCGGGTCGACGGGTTCCGGGTCGCCGCACCTGCCTGGGCACTGGCGCAGGCGGTCGGCGGCCTGGACAGACGCCACGGCGTCGCCGTCGTCGACTCGGCGCTGCAGCGTCGCGTCGTGTCCGCCGACGAGCTGGCGGAGGTCGTCCGCACAGGCAAGGGTCGCTCCGGCTCGTCCCGGGTTCGGGCACTGCTGCCGCTCGTCGACGGACGGGCGCAGTCGCCGCTCGAGACGTTCGCCCGGCTGCAGTGCGTCGACGCCGGGGTTCCGCCCGACGACCTGCAGGTGCCCGTGCAGGACTCCCGTGGGAGGGTCATCGCCCACGGCGACCTCGGATGGAGGCTGCGTCGGGGCCGGTGGCTGATCGTCGAGATCGACGGCGTGGGTCCGCATGCCACGCCCGAGGCACTGTTCGCCGATCGCGCACGCCAGAACGCGATGCTCGCGACCGGCCGCGTCGACCTGCTGCGGTTCACGGCAGGCGACCTGGCCCGCCCGGGCCTGCTCCCCGCCTCGGTCGCCGCCCACCGGTCGCAGGACGAGCTCCGCTTCCGCCGGGACCACCGCGAGCGTCACGGCGCCCGTGCCGTCGCCGTGGGCGCAGCGGGCGTGGTCGCGCGCGGATAGCGGATCGGATCCGCGCGCGAGCGCGCCCAACCCCGCGACCCGGGTCGGTGGCGGGTTCCGTCGGGCCGGTGGCGGGTCTGGTCGGGCCGGTGGCGGGTCTCTTCGGGCGGGTGGCGGGTCTCGTCGGGCCGGTGGCGGGCTCGTCGGGCGGGGGCGGGGGTCAGTCGAGGAGGGGGCGGAGGGCCAGGAAGAGGATCGCCGCGACGGCGGCGGCCGCCGGGATGGTGAGCAACCAGGCGACGACGATGTTCTTGGCGACGCCCCAGCGCACCGCCGACAGCCGCCGCGTCGCACCGACACCCATGATCGCCGAGGTGATCGTGTGCGTCGTCGACACCGGCGCCTTGAGGTACAGCGCCATCACGTAGAGCACCACCGCGGACACCGACTCGGCGACGAAGCCGCGCGCCGGGTCGAGCTCGATGATCTTGCGGCCCAGGGTGCGCATGATGCGCCAGCCGCCGGAGTAGGTGCCGAGCGAGATCGCTCCCGCGGCGCAGATCTTCACCCAGAGCGGGATGTTCGACCCGGCCGGCGCCCAGCCGTTGGCGACCAGCGCCAGCACGATGACACCCATCGTCTTCTGCGCGTCCTGCAGGCCGTGGCCCAGCGCCATCGCCGCCGCCGAGACGGTCTGCGCCAGCCGGAACCGGCGCATCGTCCGCGACGGGGCCCTGTGCCGCACCAGCCACAGCACGCCCACCATGACGAGGAAGGCCAGCGTGAAGCCGATCGCCGGGGAGATCACCATCGGGATGACGACCTTGTCCAGGACCGCCTTCCAGTAGATCCCCAGCCCGCCCGCGAGCCCGGCGCCGACGAGCCCGCCGATGATCGAGTGCGTCGACGACGACGGCAGCCCGAGCCACCAGGTGATGAGGTTCCACGCGATCGCGCCGAGCAGGGCGCAGACGATGACGACGAGCGTCAGCCGCTGGTCGAGCGCCGAGTCCTCCGGCAGCTGCACGATCTCGTGGGCGATCGTCTGGGCCACCCCGGTGCCGATCAGCGCGCCGGCGAAGTTCATGCACGCTGCCATCACCAGCGCCACCCTCGGCGTCAGCGCCCGCGTCGACACCGAGGTGGCGATGGCGTTGGCCGCGTCGTGGAAGCCGTTGGTGAAGTCGAACCCGAGGGCGAGCGCCACCACCAGGATGACGAGGAACGTCTCCACCGAGAGTCAGGATTCCTTGACGGCGATCGACTCGACGGTGTTCGCGGCGCGCTCGAACGCGTCCGCCGCCTCCTCGAGCTTCTCGACGATCTCCCTCAGCTTCATCAGCAGCTTCGCGTCGTCGACCTCGTCGAACATCTGGGCCAGCAGCTTGCGGTAGGCCTTGTCCGCCTGGTTCTCCAGGCGGTTGATCTCCACCCAGTAGTCCGCCAGGTCGCCCATGGTGCGCAGTTTGGGCATCGCCTCCGCGGTCAGCTCGGCGCAGCGCTGCAGCACCTGGACCATGTCCGCGACGCGCGGCGGCAGCGTCTCCACCTTGTAGAGCACGACGAGGTCCGCCGCCTCCTCCATGAAGTCCATGCAGTCGTCGAGCCGCGACGCCAGCAGGTAGATGTCGTCGCGGTCGAACGGCGTGACGAACGTCTGGTTGAGCCGCTGCATGATCGTGTGGGTCGCCTCGTCGGCGGTGCGCTCCGCCTCGGCGAACCGCTTGCCGATCTCCTTGCGAGCGGGGCGGTCGGCCCCCAGCATCTCGGCGAGGAGGTTGGCGCCCGTCACCAGGTGCTGGGCCTGGGCGGTGAAGAGGTCGAAATACGAGTCCTCGCGCGGTGTCAGGCGCAGGCGCACAGAACGCTCCCCGAGACGGCGATCACGAAGTCCGGGAGAGCCCGGACGACCGACAGCCTAACGGCAGGTGGACTGCCGATGGACGGGACCGCGAGCGCCGGCAAAGGGCCGTCCGAGTGACGGTGGGAGCGACGATGAGCCCCGCGTGAGGCAGACGGGTGAAGCGTCGGGCCGGGAGCGCCTCTCGGCGCGTGGCCGCTCGAAGCGGCATCAAGTGGAGCCCGGGGCTACCGCGGCCCGACGCCCTTCCAGTGTACGTGGCGCCCCTCCACCGCCCCTGGCATGCCCGGTTCGGAGCCAGACCGCGTCCCCTGCCCCAGTCGCCCGGCTTGCCACAGCTCGGCCACCCGACGCGAGCCCGTCGGCCGGTCCGACTGGAACAAGCCCCTCCTACTCCAGGCGCCCGGCACGCCACAGCTCCGCGGCCCGCGCCAGCTCGTCGGCCGTGCGCAGCAGCGACGACGCGCCACGGGTCTGCCGCGCGGCACCGCCCGGGTCGACGAGGTCGAGGTGGTCGGCGTCGAACGCCGCCCCGGTCGCCAGCACCCGGCAGAACGCCGCCGCCCGCTCCAGCGCGGTGGCGAAGTCACCGGAGTACACCCCGGACAGCACCGCGTCGGCCACCGCCCGCACGTCCGCCGGTCCGGGCGGCACGACGACCCCGGCGACCGCGCCCTCGACCGGTGCCGCGTCGACACCCTGCCGGTACCGGTCGGCCACCGTCTGCGGGTCGCGGCGCACCCACTCGCGCAGCACGTAGAGCCGCCACAGCGCACCCGGCAGGCTGCCGGCGGGGCTGTCCGCCCACAGCGCGGCGACGACGTCCAGCCCCTCGGTCTCGACGAGCGCCAGCAGCCGCTCGAGCACCGCCGGGTCGTCGCTCGCCCGTCCGCGGTGCACCAGGGCGGCCGCCGTGGCGTGCGCCACCTGCGCGCGCAGCGCCGGGTCGTCGCCGCCCGGCTGCCAGTCCGCCGTCGGGTCGACGAGCACGGGCCTGTGGTGGCGCCGGGGCGTCCCGCCCGCGCCCTGCCCGCCGGGTTCGCTCGTCATGCGCCCATCCTCACCCCTCGCACCGCCGCTCCGGTTCACCCGCTCCGCCCGACGACGACGGTTGCAATCAGCAACTACTCGATCTACAGTGTTTGCGTTAAGCAACCAATCGGGGAGCGCGACGATGACCGACGAGCGGGCCGACGCCCAGGCGCAGATCCTCGGCGCCCTGGAGCGGATGGGCCGCCTGATCCGTGAGATGGGCCAGCTCGTCGCCCGCGAGCACGCTTCCACGCGCGCCACGATGGCGATCGCCCGGCTGCTCGACGACGCCGGCGAGGTCGGCGTCGGTGACGTCGCCGAGGCGCTGCGGATCGACATGTCGGTCGCCAGCCGCCAGGTGAGCGAGCTGGTCGCCGAGGGCCTCGTCGAGCGGACCGTCCCCGACGGCGACCGCCGCGCCCGCCAGCTCCGGCTGACCCAGGCCGGCCGCGCCTATGCCGACGAGGTGCGGTCCGTCATGCGGACGATGGCCGACGAGGCCTTCGCCGGCTGGTCGGCCGACGAGCTGCGCGCCGCCGCCACCACCCTCGACCACCTCGTCGGGACCCTGGCCGGATCGGCCGGATGCCCGCCCTACGCCCGCGCGCTGCACCGCGCCGCGGCCCTGAACCCACGCGAGGAGACGGCCGCCGTCCCCGGCTGACCGCCCGCCGCACCACCCGTCGACGACGACACCCACCCCCTGAACCGGGTGCCGTCGACGACGGCACCCACGACCGACCCAGGAGCACCACATGACCGCACCCGAGGAGACGGCCGCCGCGGCCGCCCTCACCCCGGCGGACACGGACGCGCACGCCGCGCACCACCACCGGGAGACCATGACCCACCGCGAGGTCCTGGAGTCGCTCTCCGGGATCCTGCTCGGGATGTTCGTCTCGATCCTCGCGACGAGCGTCGTCTCGAGCTCGCTGCCGCGCATCGTCACCGACCTGCAGGGCAGCGAGCAGTCCTACACCTGGGTGGTCACCGCCACCCTGCTGACGACGACGATCACCACGCCGATCTGGGGCAAGCTCGCGGACCTGTTCAGCCGCAAGCTGCTCATCCAGCTCGCGCTGGCGATCTCCGTGCTGTCGTCGGCCGCGGCGGGCCTGTCGCACACCGTCGGCGAGCTCATCGCGATGCGTGCCGTCCAGGGCATCGGCGCCGGCGGCCTGACCGCGCTGGCGACCGTGCTGATCGCCGACATCATCAGCCCCCGTGAGCGCGGCCGGTACATGGGCCTGATGGGCGGGATCATGGGCATCGGCATGGTCGGCGGCCCGCTGCTCGGCGGCGTCATCACCGACGGCCCGGGCTGGCGGTGGAACTTCTTCGTCGGGCTGCCGTTCGCGGTTGCCGCGATCGTGGTGCTGCAGGCGACGCTGCACCTGCCGCACCTCAAGCGCCGCCAGGCGAAGATCGACTACCTGGGCGCCCTGACGCTGTCCGCCGGCGTCGCTCTGCTGCTGCTGTGGGTGACGTTCGCCGGCTCGGAGTTCGACTGGAACTCGTGGCAGACCTACGCGATGGTCGGTGGCGCCGTGCTGCTGCTCGCCGCCACGGTGTGGATCGAGAACCGCGCCGCCGAGCCGATCGTCCCGATGCACCTGTTCCGCAACGGCACCTTCGTGCTGGCCGTCGTCGCGTCGGTCGCCGTCGGCATCGCGATGTTCGGCTCGTCGGTGTTCCTGTCGCAGTACATGCAGCTGGCCCGCGGCAAGACGCCGACGCAGTCCGGCCTGCTGACGATCCCGATGATCCTCGGGCTGTTCATCTCCTCGACGCTGTCCGGCCGGGTCATCACCCGCACCGGCCGCTACAAGGCCTTCATGGTCGCCGGCAGCGTGCTGCTCGCCGGCGGCCTGGGGCTCATGGGCACCATCGACTACCACACCAGCTTCGTGCTGGTCAGCCTCTACATGTTCGTACTCGGCGCGGGCGTCGGCATGCTGATGCAGAACCTCGTGCTGGCGGTGCAGAACACGCTCGACGTCAAGGAGATCGGGTCCGGCACCGCGGCGGTGGCGTTCTTCCGGACGCTCGGCGGTGCGATCGGTGTGTCCGTGCTCGGCGCGGTGCTCTCCCACCGGGTGCAGGATCTGCTGGTCAAGGGCCTGGTGGCGATGGGCATCGACCCGAGCGCACTCGGCGGCTCCGGCGCCAGCATCCCCGACCTGTCGACGCTCCCGGCGCCGGTCAAGGACCTCGTCGAGCACTCCTTCGGGGACGGCGTCGCCGAGCTGTTCCTCATCGGCGCCCCGATCGCCCTCGTCGCGCTCGTCGCGGTGCTCTTCCTCCGGGAGGTGCCGCTCGGCCGCAAGTCCGGCATCGAGCAGGCGCTGGAGGCCGGGACCGTCGACCTGGAGGCCGACGCCATCCTCGCCCCCGTGGTCGAGGAGGCGCTCGCCGAGCTTGCGTCCGGTGCGGACGACGAGGTGGGCGCGCCGCGCGCCTGACCACGCACCACACGCAGCGCCACACGCAGGCAGGCCGTCGGGGCAGGGGCTCCGGCGGCCTGCGGCTTGTCAGGTCGGTGTCGGCACGGGGAGGGCGGGTTGCCCGACGAGCTCAGCCCAGCCAGGTGGTGGCGCGCCGTGCGACCTTCGCCAGGGCCTGCACCCTCCGGTCGTCGACCACCATCGGCATCCGCCGGAACAGGCCCGGCACCTCGTGCCGGGCCACCACCAGCGGGTCGTTCGGGGTGGTGAGCACGTCGACGTCGAGCTCGCCCTGCAGCACCAGCACCGCGCGGACGTGGATCTGCGCGCACCCGGCCGCCAGCAGCCGGTCCTGCGTGCGGGACGCCTCGAGCCGGGCGTCGCGCAGGTAGGCGACCGGCCGGCCGTCCACCGTCATGGCACGCCCGCGCCCGACGACCCGCTGCCCAGGATGCCGGCGCTCGGTGACCGTGAACAGCCCTCCGGGACCGATGACGAGGTGCTCGACGCAGGTGCCCTGGCGACCCAGCGGGACGTCGTGGACCGTCTCCCAGCCCTCGTCGGCCAGCCGGTCCAGCCGCTCGCCGATCGTGGCCACGCGCGGCGCGTCGTCGTCGGGCATGCCGAGCCACGCCTCCAGGGACGCGTGCAGCTCGCGGCACTCGGCCTCGTCGGGCGCCGCGGAGCGTTGCGCGGGCACGACGAGCTCGGGCAGGTCGTGGCGCAGGTAGGCCTGCGCGGCGCGGCGCACCTCGGCCTCGAGCACGGGGTCGGGCGCGGACACCTCGCCCGACTGCAGGTCGACCGAGCCGACCGGGCGGCCGTTCTCGTGCGTCACGTAGAGACGGTCGGCGCCGTAGCGCTGCCACCGCCTCACCGTGAGCACGTCATCCACGTCACCGATTATCGGCAGCCGACCCCGCCACGCTGAGGCCAACGGCCCACCGCGTCCGGCGTGTCAGCGAGGATTCGCCCGATCAGGCGTTTGCCGTGCCGTCCGCGGTCGCCGGTTCGAACGTCAGGCTGACCGAGTTCATGCAGTAGCGGTTGCCGGTCGGCGTCTGCGGCGCGTCGTCGAAGACGTGCCCCAGGTGCGAGCCGCACCGGGCGCAGCGCACCTCGGTGCGCACCATGCCGAGGCTGCGGTCCTCGACCAGCTCCACCCGGTCGCCCGCCAGCGGGGTGTAGAAGCTCGGCCAGCCGCAGTGGCTGTCGAACTTCGTCCCGGACCGGAACAGCTCGTTGCCACAGGCCCGGCACCGGTACACGCCCTCGCGCTTCTCGTCGAGCAGCGGGCCGGTCCACGGCCGCTCGGTCGCGGCCAGCCGGAGCACCGCGAACTCCTGCGGGTCGAGCTCGACCTTCCACTGCTCGTCGCTCTTGGTCACCTGGTACGTCATGCCGATAGCAACAACACGACGCGGCGGCGCGTTCCGCACTCGCCGTTTCACCCGCTCGCTATCTACCCTGGGCCCAGTCGCCCCCTGCAGGGAGAGGTCCGAAGTGGCACGAGCCGCCCGGCGCCGACTGAGTCTCACCCGGTACTTCGTGGTGGTGAGCCTCGTGTCGGTCGTCGCCCTCGGGCTTGCCCTCGTCTGGGTGTCGCAGTCGGTGATGCGCAACCAGGCGGTGCGCCTGGGCACCGTGACGGCCACCTCGGTGAGCGCTTACGCCGTCAAGCCGGTGACGGCCGAGGGCTTCCGCACCGGCATCCTCGACGACGCGACGCACGACGCGGTGGCCGCCGCGACCGCCGGCTTCGCCGACAAGCTCGTCGAGCTGCGGCTGTGGAGCAGCGACGGGCGGCTGATGTACTCGACGGCCGAGAACACCACCACCGGCCTGCCGGACAACACCCGGTTCGAGCACGTCCGGGCGACCGGGCAGCCGGACGCCCGGCTCGTCACCGACGTGCGCAGCATGCCGGGCGGGGAGGACCTCGCCTCGACCGAGCGGCCGGTGCTCGACGTCTACGTGCCGGTAAAGGCCGGCGACACCGCGTCCCCGGACACCGCGGTCGGCACGCAGCCGGCGTCGGCGATCGTCGGCGCGGCCGAGGTGATGATCGACCAGACGGTGTCGCAGCAGGCGCTGGCGGACGCGGTGCGCACCGTGACGCTCGTC
>CAZFTZ010000366.1:0-4092 GCA_964521875.1 uncultured Cellulomonas sp.
GCGGTCCAGGATCTCCAGGCCGGGGCGGTGGGTGGCCTGCACCAGTCCGGTGACCGGGGACCAGGCCAGGGCGCCCCAGTCGTTGACGGTGGCCGAGCGGACGGTGCGCAGGGTGGTGGCGATCACCTGGAAGTTCGGGTAAGCGGCTGCGACCTGGTCGATCATCGCGGCGAACGCGGTGGTGTCCAGCTCGGAGAGGTTGGCGTCGACGCCGTCGACGTGGAAGCCGAGGGCGGCGGTGAAGTCCTCCTCGTTGCCGATCATCACGTCGACGTAGGGGGCGATGGCGCGGTTGACCTCGTGGGCGCGGGCCTGCCCGCCGATCGCCTGCCACAGGGACGGGCGGTAGTTCAGGTCGTAGGAGACGACCACGCCGTGGGCGTGGGCGGCCTGCACCGCAGCGAGCGTCGTGGCGGCGGAGGTCTCGGACAAGGCGGCGTAGATGCCGCCGGTGTGCAGCCACCGCACCCCGAGGGTGGCGAACAGGTGGTCGAAGTCGACGTCCTCGGCCCGCAGCTGGGAGGCGGCGGTGTGGCCCCGGTCGGACACGCCGAGGCCGCCGCGCACCCCGAAGCCGCGCTCGGTGAAGTTCAGCCCGTTACGCACGGTGCGCCCGACCCCGTCGTACGGCAGCCACGTGATGAGGGAGGTGTCCACGCCGCCGGTGAGGATGAAGTCCTCCACCAGGCGGCCGACCTCGTTGTCGGCCAAGGCCGTGACGATGCCGGTGCGCAGCCCGAAGGCCCGGCGCAGGCCGCGGGCCACGTTGTACTCCCCGCCGCCCTCCCAGCAGGTGAAGGAGCGGGCGGTACGGATGCGGCCCTCGCCGGGGTCCAGCCGCAGCATCACCTCGCCCAGGGACACCGCGTCGTAACGGCACTGGTCGGCGGGACGGATCGACAGGGACATCCAAGGCTCCAAGGAACGACGAACGGACGACGACGAGACGACGAGGGGGACTCGGCGGGTCAGCTGGCAGCCGGGCGGGCTGCACGCGCGGTGGCCACCGCGGTGGCGATGAGGTCGACCAGGCCGGCCTTGTCGTGGGCTGCGACGCGGTCGGCCGGCACCATCCACGACCCACCGACCGCGATCACGGCACCGATGGCCAGGTACTCGCCGAGGTTCGCCGGCGACACCCCGCCGGTCGGCACGAACCGCACCCCGGCGAACGGGGCGGACAGCGCCTTGATCGCGCCCGGGCCACCTGAGGTGCCCGCCGGGAAGAACTTCACCGTGTCCAGCCCCAGTTCGAGGGCGGCCTGCACCTCGGTCGCCGTCACGGCGCCGGGCAGGGCGGTGATCCCGTGCTCGAAGCAGCGCTCCACCACCGCCCGCGACAGCCCCGGCGAGACCACGTACCTGGCACCCGCGGCCACCGCCGCGTCCACCTGCGCCACCGTGAGCACCGTGCCCGCCCCCACCAGCACGTCGCCGCGCTCGGCCATCACCCGGATCGCCTCGCCGGCCGCCGCGGTGCGGAACGTCACCTCCGCCACCGGCAACCCACCGGCCACCAGCGCATCGGCCAGCAACCCGGCATCCCCGGCATCACCCAGCACCACCACCGGCACCAGCACGTGCGCCGACAGCGCCGCCAGCACACCCGACGGGTCGCTCGTCATCGATCAGTCCTCCTCCTTCGTCGGGCCGGGCCGGACCGGCAGCCGCAGCCCCGGTTCCGGCCGGTGCACGCCGCGCGGGCGGTAGCCCAGCGCGTCCGCGCGGTCGATCAGGTCAGCGGCGTACCAGGCGACGGCGAGCCACATCTCCGTGCCCTGGAGCGATGGTGCCATCCCGGCCGCGAACGGCGTCCCCCCGCCCGGCTGCCAGCGCGACACGGCGTCGTCGAGGATCGCCGCAGCGGTCTCGGCGACCTCTGCGGTCCGGTGCCGGGCCCCGGTGCTGCGGGCCCACCACAGCAGGTGGACCACGTCGAGCGCGTCGCACGCGGACGTCGTACCGGGTCCGGCGAGGACCTCGGCCCCGCGCGCCAGCACGGTGTCGACGAGCGCGCGCTCACCGCCGACGGCCACGCCCCACTGCGCCAACGTCCCCCGCACCAGGCGGTAGGTGCCGTTGACCGGCTGGAGCAGGCCGTCACCGGAGCCGCCCCACAGGCCGGTGGCGGGGTCGCGGTGGGCGACGAGCCAGCCGACGAGCGTCGCGACGAGCCCGGGCGTGGTGGGCTCGCTGGCGCACAGCGCCCAGGTCAGGGCGGTGCCGACCGCGTCGACGAGCGCACCCGCCCCCCACGCGTGGCCGGCCCACGGCAGACCGTCCAGCAGCCCGACGAGCTCGGCGGGGGACAGGCCGACGAGCGTGCGCACCGGGTGCGGGAACGACGAGCCGAGCAGGTCGAGGGCGTAGCCGACGTCGAGCACGTGGTAGGCCTGCCCGTCGTCGAGCAGCGGAGTGACGCGGCCGGGCGGGTCGCCGGCCTCGGTGACGAGACCTGTGGCGGGGTCCTGCACCGCGCGCAGCCGCCGCACGTGCTCGTCGGGCGGCAGCTGGACGGGCGGCGAACCGGTGAGCAGCATCGCGAGCTCGACGGCGTCAGTGTGGGCGCGCACGGTCGGGGCGGCGCCGGAGGAGTCGTGGTAGCCGTCGTCGGCCCAGGCGGTGGCGAGGATGCCGTCCACCTCTGCCCGTGCGGCGTCCCCGTGGGCGGCCAGCGCCTCGCGAGTGGTGCGGGCGCGGGGCGTCCGCCGCTGCCGGATCGGCCGGGCGGGGTTGCCGGCGACGACGGTCCACGCGGGTACGTCGTGCGTGACCACCGAGCCGGCGCCGACGACGGCGTGGGAGCCGATCCTCACCCCGTCCAGCACCACGACGTGGGCGCCGATCCACACGTCGTCGCCGACCCGGATCCCGGCGCTGGTGTGGGGCTGACGGAACACCTCGGTGTCCGGGTCGTCGAAGCCGTGGTCGAAGCCGAGCAGGCTGCTGTGGGCACCGATCCTCACTGCGCGCCCCGTCCGGACGTCACCGCGCACGGCGACGCCGACGTTGAGCGAGCAGTCGTCGCCGACGGCCACCCGGCCGGTGACGTGGGCGTGCGCGGCGACGTAGGAGCGGTCGCCCAGCACGAACGACTCGGGGTGCACCGCAGCCGACGAGGAGACGACGCACCCCTCTCCGATCGTGTAGCCGCGGGCTCGCAGCTCGTCGAGCCGGTGACGCTGCCCGGCGGCCTGGGCCGGGGACGCGAGGCGCCAGAAGTCCCATGCGGCGAAGTCGGGAGCCAGCGGCTCGCCGGTCTCGTCGGCCGTGGTCATCTCACGTCCTCGATCGGTGGTGCGTCGCGGGCCGCCCGCGATCGGGTGCGGGCGGCCCGCGGCCGGTCTCATCGGGACAGCCAGCCGCCGTCCACCGCGACGATCGAGCCGTACGCGTAGTCGGACGCGGCCGACGCCAGGTAGACGACCGTGCCCTGCAGGTCGGCCGGGGTTCCCCAGCGACCCGCCGGGATGCGGCCCAGGATGGCGGCGTCGCGGTCGGCGTCGGCCCGCAGCGGGGCGGTGTTGTCGGTGGCGAAGTACCCGGGGGCGATCGCGTTGACGTTGATGCCCAGCGGCGCCCACTCCACCGCCAGCGACCGCGTCACGCCGGCGATCGCGCTCTTCGCCGCCGCGTAGGACAGCACGTTGATGCCGCCCTGGAAGCTGAGCATCGAGGCGATGTTGATGATCTTCCCCGAGCCGGCCTCGGCCATGACGCGGGCGGCCGCCTGGGACAGGAACACGACCGCCTTGAGGTTGATCTGCATCAGGTCGTCCCAGTTGGCCTCGGAGAACTCGATGGCCGGCTGGCGGCGGATGATGCCCGCGTTGTTCACCAGGATGTCGAGGCCGCCGAGATTCTCGACCACCTCGCCGACGACGCCGGCCAGGTCGGCCGGGGTGGCGGTCGACAGGTCGCACACGATCTGGTGCGCGCGGCGGCCGAGCACGGCGACCTGCTCGGCGGTCTCGGTGCAGCCGGTGCGGTCCAGCAGCGCGACGTCGGCGCCCGCCTCCGCCAGCGCGAGGGCATAGCCCTGGCCGAGGCCACGGCCGGCACCGGTGACGAGGGCGACCTTCCCGTCGAGCT
>CAZFTZ010000367.1:0-15870 GCA_964521875.1 uncultured Cellulomonas sp.
AGAGAGCACGCTTGACCTGGCTATCGTAGCGTAGCGTCGTCTCGCTCACCTCGATGGCGAGCAGTGTGTCGGAAGCGGCCGGATGCCCTTGCGCGTAGCAGTCCGCGCGAGGTGCAAGCAAGGCGAGCGCGCGGCTGGGGCTCGGAAAAGTCACTCAGCCGCAGGGGGCCTTGCACCTGCACGATTGCCCGCTTCACGACGGCACCAGCAAGCAAGCTGTTCAGGCGATTCACCGCGGCGCGATCGCGTGCGCGAGAAGCACGATGCGCGACGCCAGGAATCGGACTCTCACTCAATACATGCCGGCACGCAGCGGCTTTGCGCAACCCCGTGCCGCTCCGCATCCGCTCGGTCTTCCGTGCTCTGCGTCAGGTAGTAGGCGGTCGAACGACCGATTGTCATCTGCTTGGCCGAGACGTGCAGTGCACGCAGCGCGCGTACAAAGCCATCGGGATCGATGAGCGACATTGCACCGCCGACGCGGATTCCGCTGATGCTCGGATCCGCGATGACGAGTTGCGTGGTGTTGGCGCGATTGAAACGAGCGACAGCTTCTTTCAGCGATATGCCGTCCAGCGCGAGCGTACCCGTCCAGGCGAATGTCTCGCGCATTCGTACGGCGTCGAGCTTCACGACCTCGGTGACGGGGCGATCGCGGTCGAAATGAACGACGCCACGCTGTTCGGGTTCGAGAATGACTCCGCGAAGTGCTTCTTCATCGGCGGCCATCGCGACACGCCCGCGATTCACGGTGACGACGAGATCACGGTCGGTGAGCTGGACATCGAATTGCGTACCGAGCGCTTGCACGCTCGCGCCGCGCGCGCTGACTCGGAAAGGACGCGTGGTATCTGGTGCCACATCGAACAGCGCCTCGCCCTCAAGGAGCTCGAGCAGGCGCGTGTGACGGGTGAAGCGCACGACCACTCGCGTCCGCGCATTGAGATGCAACCTTGAACCGTCTGCGAGCACGACAACACGCACTTCACCTTCCGCAGTCTGGTACGTATCGCGGCCGAGGTATGCGGTGACGAGCGGAATCGCGGCCAGCACGAGTATGCATCCCAAGACGGCGACGACTCGCCAGGGCGGCCGCGCCTTCGCACGCGCGGAAGATTGATCCGCGGCAAGACCCGGTAGCCGGACGATGTTTCCTGCCGACCTTCCTTCAGTGCGCAAGGTGTGCGCCAGCCGTTCGATGCGCTCGCGCTGCTCCGGCGTCAATGCGGCCACATCCGCCCAGGCGACGGACACACGCACCAACGCCTCGACGTGTTGCGGTGATCGCCTCGCCCATTTCAGGAGCGCAGATCCGGTGGACCGGTCATCCTTGATGGAATCTACCCATTGAACCGCTTCAGCGAAGATTCGCTGTCGCGAGGTGAATCGCATCAGCCATCCCATAGACGATCTCCTTTGCAGGTACCGGCCCCGACGGTATGTTCCTTTCGACCCCTCCGGCAGACGCGCCGCCGCCGACTCGTTCGCTTGGCAGCGACAGTGCGCTTGCTGCGATCGATGGTGCCGCGTTCCTCGCCACGCCTCGACGTGTCCCGGTTACGCGGTGACCGCAGTCCCGCCTACTCGGTTTGTTGTGGCTGAGGTAACGCCCCCTCACGGTCACGAATCAGAATCTCGTTTTCTACACGCTCGATCTTGAGCCCGGGATCGCCCGCGAGCGCCTGCATCACGACCTCCGGCGCATCAGCGTCGAATGTGCCGGTGAATCGCTGAGCCGCCGCGGATCCCTCGACACGGATCTTCAGTTTGGCGTTGTAGCGGTTGAACTCCGAGGCGATGTTCTCAAGCGTGTCATTCTCGAAGACGAGTCGGCGCTGGCTCCAGGCCACGACCTTCACCGCGTCCACTGTTCCTCTGTGCTGTACCTGTCCATCGACGGAAACATCCGCGGCTTCGCCGGCGCCCAAGAGGCGGTCCGCCTTCGCAGCCGGTCTCCCATTGATCGCCATCGACGACGAAGGAGGCGTTTGGTCGGTCGGGCGAGGGTCGGAGTGCTGAAGCGGAAAGGCTGGCACGGGCTCGGCACTGGCTGAAATCTTGACCAGCCCCTCGATCACGGCGACACGTGTGCCCTGTGGTCGCCGATACACATCAAAGCGTGTTCCGATCGCCTGTATCACTGCCTCATCGGAACGCACGAGGAACGGCCGCTTCGCGTCGTGCTCGACGCTGAACAAGGCTTCGCCACGAAGCAATCGCACGTTGCGTGCGGTGTCAGACAAGCGCACGGCGATCTGCGAATCGGTGTTCAGATGGACGGTTGAACCGTCCGCCAGCTCGAGCACGCGCTGCTCGCCGATCTTCGTCGTGTAGCTCTGCCAACTGCCCGGTCCAGTGAACCACCACAGTGCGCCGGCCGCGATAACCAGCGACGCCGCGAGGCCGATCATCCAGCGCGACCAGAGTGTCCGTTTGGAGTCCTCGCGCGGTTGGTCTTCAGGCTCTGTGGCCAGCGGCGGCGTCGACGCCGGTTCCGGGGGCTCGATTGCGCCGCTCTCGTGCGGGTCGCGGCTCGTGTCGGACGCTTCCAGCGCGGCCAGCGCTTTCTGCGAGATAGGTACGACTGTAGAAGGAGTGCTATCGCGCGTGCCGAGCTCCTCCGCGAGTTGCTCGATGCGTTCGATGTCCTCGGGCCGCAGACTCGCGATGTCGCGCAAGTCGGCGAGCATGTACGTGAGCTCCTGAACGTGCTGCGGTGACTTCGCGATCCAGGCGAAGAACTCATCTCGGCGCCCGCTCTGATGCAGAAGCGCGGCGAGCCACTGGGCCGCTTGGTCAGTGATTCTCCCGTCGTCTTCGATTTCAAAGCGCATGGTGTCGTCCTTGCCCTAAGGTTCCCGTTTGCGATCGGCTAGCCGTCGCATGGCGCGGCAGAAGTACTGTCCCGCGGTATACGCTGTGAGCCCCAGCCGCTCACCGATCTCCTCGTACGAAAGCCCTTCCGTAATTCTCATCAGCAGAATCTGTCGCTGCGTCTTCGGCAACGATGCGAGGACGCGCTGCAGCTCGGCCTTGCGCGCAAGGTCCTCGGCCATCTCATCGGGTGCAACGTAATGCGGGTGTTCAGCGGCATACTCGACGGCCTCCGAATCGACCGACACGCGATCCCGGCGCCGGAGCATGTGATACTCCCTGACGACGTTTTTCGCGGCCTCGTGTATGTAGGCGAGCGGCTCGACGACGTCCGCGGGATTTCTGATCCGAAGTAGCCGGCGCCACACCTCTTGGAACAAGTCGCGCACGTCCTGGCTGTTGCGGACGCGCCGGTGCAGGTAGCGCGCGACCTCCGGCCCGTACTTCGCATACGACTCGGCCACGAAGGTTCGGGCGCGCTTGGGATCGCTAAGGGTCACGGGTACATCGCTCCTACTCCTCTCCCTGACTCCAGATCACCCAAAAATCTGAACTGAAAATTTGCAGTTCAGATTTCACGAGTTCCGTCCGTCATACACGGAAAGTTGGATTATGCGCGTCTGAAATAGAAGAACTCCGAAACATTATGACAAGGGAGAAAACCATGCCGAATGCGCGCCTCCGGGGTCCCGGGCTCGTAATGCTGCTGGTGTGCAGCAGCTACGCCATTGCGCAGGAGGCGCAGGTAACTCCCGTGAAATTGAACATCGCCGCCCAGCCGCTGGGTAAAGCACTGAATGCCTGGGCGAGCCAGACGGGCTACCAGATCCTCATCCCGGCAAGCGCCGAGCAGGGGCGGACCGCGCCGAGTGTCAATGGTCGGTATACGCCGGAAGGGGCGCTGAAGATTCTGCTGGCGAGCAGCGATCTTCGGTATGAGTTTGTGGGGACGCGGGCGGTGACGATTCGGGAGGGGCAAGGTGATTCGAGCGCAGCAGGTGCGAAATCATCTGCTCCGCCGCCCGCAGGGAAAGCGAAGGCCACTGTGGAGGGAGAGCGCCCTTTAGTGATGGCGCAAAACCGCCTGCGCGACAGTGAAGAGGCGGTGGGAGCGGGCTCAGAGATCGCGGAAGACGAAGAAATCGAAAGGCCAGGCGCGCGTGTTACGGAACAGGTCGTTGTCACGGGGACCCACATTAGTGGTGTCGTCAATTCGACGGCTCCACTGGTCATTATTGATCGGGCAGCCATTGACTCTACTGGGAGGAGCAACGCACCGAGCCTTCTGGCCACGGTGACGCAGAACTTTGCCCTTCAGAATCCCGCTGGTGTCTTTGTGCCCGGGACGACAGATGCCGGTGAACACGGTTCCAGCATAAACCTGCGCGGTATCGGTGAGGGAACCACCCTTGTGCTTTTGAACGGACACCGCCTTGCTCCTGGCTTTCTCAGCTCGGCCGTAGACATCTCCGCGTTACCGCTATCCGCGATGGAGCGTGTGGAAATTCTGCTGGAGGGCGCTTCTGCTACCTACGGATCAGACGCAGTAGGTGGTGTCGTCAACTTCGTCATGCGACGCGACTACTCCGGCGCTGAGACGCGCGTACGTACAGCTTGGACAGAGGATGGCGCCGGGGAAACTCGCGCGTCGCAGTTGGTTGGTGGTAGTTGGAAGTCTGGAAACGCCCTTCTTGCGCTCGAGTTCTACAAGCGCAACCTTCTGTCGGCCAGCGAAAGGGACTTCGTTCCGCCTTCAGCAGCGATTGGGTCACTATATCCGCGGGACAAGAATTACTCGATATTGTTCTCGGGACGTCAGGACCTGGCAGCTTCTACGCAAGTGTTCGCGGACGCACTGTTCACCCGCCGCGAAACCTTCAACAGGGGCGGCCAAGTCGTTTTCAACGAGAACAATGACGCTACCAATCCGCAGATCAGCGCCACTGCGGGAATCGATTGGAAACTCGGTAGCGGATGGCAAGTCGAGCTAGCGACGACGTTCGCAAAGAACAAGCTCGACTTAACATCCCTTAGCGATGCGCAAGGTACTCGGCTCTTTGACTCGCGGTTCACCACGAAAGAGGCTGACCTTAAGGCCGACGGCGTCATTGCCACACTTCCCACCGGAAAAGCTCGCGCAGCGATCGGCGCGAGTTGGCGAAGAGAGTCCTTTGATTTCCAACAAGTGGCATTTGGCTCCACGTCGGAACAAAACGCTCAACAAACAGTTCGAAGTGCGTTCACGGAGTTCATGATTCCGCTGATCTCCGAAGATAAGACACGAAAAGGCGCTGAAGCTATCGAGCTATCGCTCGCAGCCCGATATGACGACTATTCGACGTTTGGATCTTCCGTCGACCCGCGATTGGGCTTGATGTGGGAGCCGGTTAGCTGGATCCGCGCACGCGTCAGCTATGGCACTTCATACGTGGCTCCTCGGCTGTTTGATCAAGACCCGGCGGCCAATGTTGTAGTTGCCGCCCCTGGCGCTGATCCAAACGCATCCAGTGGTCTATCCTATCAACTCATAGCTTATGGCACGAATGCGGGCGGGCTGACTCCGCAGAAATCTCGTAACTGGTCCGGTGGATTCGAATTCTCCTCTGAGCGCGTGAAAGGGCTAAAAGGGCAGATCAGCTACTATCGTATTAAATACTACGATCGCATCGCTCTGCCGCCCAACTCGGACGTCATTCTCTCAAATCCTTCAGCCTTCGGCAGTCTCATAGTGCGCGACCCGTCACCTGAAGATGTCGAACGATTCCTGTCAATCGGCAGAGCAGGACAAGGCGTCTTTGCATTTGATTCGATGTTCAATCCGACCGAAACTGTCGATCCGGCCTCCGTGCAGGTCATCATCGACAACCGACGGCGCAACCTCAGCACCGCTTTCACTGACGGTATCGATCTCTCTATTCAATACGCCACTGATGTGGGCAGAGGAAGCCTAAATCTTGGGTTCGACGGGACGCACATTCTGCATCTTACCCAGCGACTCGCCCCGACGAGCGCGCCCCTAGATTCCGTCGATACCATATACAACCCACCCGCTTGGCGCGCGCGCGCGACCGTTGGTTGGCAACAGGCCGGCTGGAACCTCAGCCTCTTCGGCAACTACACGGACTCTTACACGGACAATCGGACGCCGACGACGGTGCCCATCGGATCGTACGCGACACTGGACATGCGACTCGCATACGACGTCGGCCACTCACACAGTGTCGGCGCACTCGCTGGCTTGAGCATCTCTGCGGGGGTTCAAAATCTGTTCAATCGTGAACCACCTGGAACGCGCGTGATCCGTCCAACTACTGATATGGGCTTCGATCCGACGAATGCCGATCCGCTCGGTCGACAGATATCGTTCGAAGTACAGAAGCGATGGTGAAGTAGCCTCGCGGATTCCGGCCGAAGCCGAATCGGGTGTCGCAACAAAGTTCGGACATGAGCAGAAGGCAGCTGCAGCGATTGCGCCACGCAGTTGAGAGGCGACCGCTGGTGTGGAACGACGATCACGTACTTGCTCGAAGAACGCGCGAACCTGCATGTCACCATGATGTCGCAGTAATCACAGAGATCTGGAGGCGTTAACGTGTTACGACGCCAAAGGATTCTGGGCATCCTGGTTGCATTGGCTTGCGTGGTTGGAAGCGCCAAGGCTCGCTCAATCGATCTCCTAGATCCTGTCGCCGAGAGCACGCAAAAGCGCGCGATCACCATCCAAGACGTCTTGCGTCTCCGTCGAGTCGATAGCATCAGTCTTAGTCGAGATCGTCAACGGTTCGCTGTCTTCATCCGTAGAGCTGATCCAGAGGAAAACCGATACGACACTGGATGGTATGTAGGCACGCTAGAAAGCGGCGCACTAACGTACGTCGGCGATGGCGGTGAGATCCACCCTGATGAGGGAGGCGCTATTTATGGAAGGACGAGCCGTTGGTCGCCCGACGGCATTTGGATTGCGTATACGTTGCAGAGGAACGGCGAAACCCAGTTGTGGCGCAGTCGTGCGGATGGAAAGCGCCAGGAACAGCTAACAAGGAATCCTGCGGACGTACTGGATTTCGAGTGGCTCGATGAGAATACGATTGCCTTTTCAGTCGGTACACCGCGACAGGAGTTGTTGGCTCGAGATCAGCATCTGCGCCGCACCGGCTATCGATACGACGATCTGTACGTGTTCACACAATTCATGGCGCCTCCTTGGCCAGTCCGCGCGAAAGGCGACACCCAGGTTTGGATCGTCAATGTCGGGGCGCGAACTGAGCGCATCGCGTCTTCGACTGAGAAGAGAGCGTTCCTGAAGGCGGTTGAAGCCACAACCAGCGGGGCGGCAACCATGGAGGGCTCACTGCAAGACGAAGAGGTGAGCCCAGTAGTCAATCAACACGGCGAACGAGCTTGGTTGGAACGCGTACGGCCCAAAAGCTTGTTTATGAGAGTTGTCGCGTCACGGGCGGCAAAGACCGAAAGGCCCTATGCCCGGTGCAATGCAGTTGAATGCACCGGATTTATTCAAAGAGTCTGGTGGGATGCCGAAGGGAAGCGAGTTCTTTTCGTGCGTCGGGCGGGAGTCGATTTTTCGTCATTCGAGTTCGTGTCGTGGTCTCCATCCTCTGGAGTAGTACGCACGCTGCTGCGGGCGCCCGACGACGACTTCGCGCACTGCGAGCTTGGAGCGAACGACCGCCTGTTATGTGTCAGAGAAACGAAGGATCAGCCGGCACACCTCGCGATCTTCGACTTCAAACGCGGCCGTCTTGCGCTACTGTCAGACGTCAATCCGGAGTTCCGCAACATCGAGATCGGAGTCGCCGAACGTTTTGAGTGGGACACGCCTCACTTTGCATGGAATGAGCCTGGGGGTGCGCTCGAGAATCTATACCCACCGAGAGCCTACGGGTACATTCTGTACCCACCGCATTTCGACCCAAAAAAGAAGTATCCGATCATCATCGATCCATACTACGCAAAGGGCTTTGAGAGCTCGGTAGGAGTGGAGCACGCTCAGCATGTCTACGCTGCAAATGGCTTCGTCGTCATAAAGACAACGTTTCCTTCGTCCATAGACCCGAATGCGCGCCTCGGGTCGAACCTGATGAGAATGCAGTATTCTCAAGCGCTAGGATTTCCCCACCTGTCAATGTTGGCAGGATCGACGCTCGCCGCACTTGACTGCGTCATCGCCCGTGGTTTCGTTGACGAGAAGCGTGTGGGGATCGGTGGAGTAAGTCACGGGTCATTCGTTCCTCTTTTTATACTTCAAAAATACGACCGAATAGCTGCTGCATCGTTGTCGAGCCCAGGATGGGGGCCGTTGACTGGCTACTATGATCAGACGGAGAGAACGCGCATAAGCGCGGCGGAAGCCCAGAATGGTCTCAATGAGTGGGCACCGCCGCCGCCAGATCGAGAGGGCATCAAATACTGGGAAGAGCTGGATGCTTCCTACCACGTCGAGGCCATCGAAGCGCCAATTTTGATGAACATGGCGGCATACGAATCTTATGGTCTTGTACCACTCATACGGCGCCTCGCTGATGTGAGGGCGCCGTACGATGCGTATGTGTATCGAGACGAAACACACACGAAGTGGCAGCCCGCACACCTGCAGTCCATTATGGAGCGCAACCTCGATTGGTTCCGCTTCTGGCTGCAAGACGTCGAGGACCCAGTTCCGACAAAAGCGGAACAGTACAATCGCTGGCGCAAGCTACGTGCCTTGAAAGTAAGCGGTCGATCTTCACCGTGATTGCGAGCGAGTGGACGATGCGAGTCAGGAGACAGGACCTGATTCAGCGAACCCGTCCCATAGCGTGTGCTGCCAGCCACTGATGATCCCGTTGTCGTGGCACACGGGACAGTACCACGCTCTTCGGGGACAAGGACGTGGGAGATCGAGCGCTTATCCTTGAAACGCAACTCGCACTAGCTTTGAACTGCCAGTTGATCGCGTAAGTGGGGAGCACGGATATTTTTGCGCGCGCGCCATTGCCGCGCCCATACTTCTGCCGAGGCATATGCGAGCACGGGCGGGCTGTCTGGTGAAAGGAAGGGCTCGTCAGCCTCGAAGTAATCCATCAGCTTCCGCCTATTCAGAATGCGATCAGTGACGAGCTGCCCGTCCAACAGTAGATCGCGCAACTGTGCCCAGTTGGCACGAATCAGCTGATGATAGAACGGGGTGCCGGTCGCCTTGCTCTGCCGCTGTGTGACTTCTCTTGGAAGTAGATCGCCGAATGCCAGCCGCGCCAGGCCCCGACTCACACCACCGACCAAAAGATCATAGGTCGCAATCTGCAGAGCACATTCCCACACAAGTTGACAGTTGAAGATGTCTACTTGATCCGAAAGGTCCAGGCGCCGAAATGCGGAGTCGTAGAACGGCTCTCCTAGTAGCCCACTCAGATGGCTGCGTTTCCCAGGAGGCAAACCTGAAGCGGAATCTTCCCAGTGGCCGTGAAAATCGGTTTCGCGTAGCTCGGCGGTGACTTCGTCGTCGAGAAAGCTAGGGAGCGAAAGGAATGTCACTGGAGATGGCAAAGGTCTGCGAAAGACTCCGTGCTTGAAAAATAGCGCGAGAGACGCCCAGTGCGAGATACGGGATAGGCGGGAACTAGCCTCAACATGCTGCCAGATTCCCGTCCGCAGGCTTCTCGAGTAGCCAGCGTCGATGGCGGGAAATGGCTGGGTGGTAGCCAAGAGTGTGGAATCACCTCCATGTCCAGAAAAAAAGGCTGTCGCTCCTACTTGGTGGGCAAGGTCAATCTCGTCCGCCTCCGTGTCTATTGCAGCCACGTACTGTCCTGGATTCGTGCGAAGCGGGGCATCCCACATCTTCGAGAGATCGGTGACGATCGAACGTTGTCGCTCGACCAAGGGAATCTTGAATCGATCAGCCACTAGCCTTGCGTAGTAGCGCTCATCACCGTGGCCGGCAATTGACCTTAGCCGGCTCGAGTCGCGTGCGTTGAGGCCTGGGATCGGTAAGTTTCGGTTCTCGACGCTCATGTTGATCGAGAAATTGAGGAGCGTGAGCCGTGGGGCTGACGGAGTGCGACTCAGGCACGCCGCAACGATTGACGAATCGAGACCGCCGGATAGCTTGAGGACGATACTCTCGTGACATGATGACCATGCGTCGACGGTGTCCTGAATCGAGCTCCTTAAGAGAGAGCCCTGCTGATCCCGAGAAAGGCGATACCGCGTGCGACAAAATTCGACTGGATTCCATACGACGGAACGAATTTCGCGTCCGGCTCGAAGCGCGATGGCTTCGCCTCCACGAATATCCTCAACGTTCTGGAGCGCAGTTTGTCGCGTGGCGACACCGTTCAAAATAAACCATTTTGCGAGGTAACTCCTATTGACTGAGACATCCAGCGAAAGCAGTTCGTCAGCGTCAGCGATATTGGAAGTGAATACGTGGCAAGATCCCAGCGAGGTTCTGAAACACGGAAGAGTTCCGGTCGGATCTCGTAGAATCACACATTCCGATAGAGATCGGTCTCTTAGAACCGCCACATACGAGCCCCAATAGGTGGTAACCAAGTGCCGACCGCGAGAGTCCGCAATCCGGCGGCTCTCATCGGCATCGAACGAGTCGCGACGTGTAGTCCGAGGATTTGTATGAAATGTGCGGCCGAATAGCGTTCCAAGGATAACGCCAGCACCTTCCGCTAGACGGTAAGCGCGCGGCGAAGTGTTGCGCGCTCCAGCATGCGCGACCAAGAGACCCGAAGCATCGAGCACAAGCGACCAAGTACTAGGCGCACGCGCAATCGCTTGTCGCACCCTGTGGATGACACCGCCGACATCGCGCTCGCCGGTCGACTCGACACATACGACATACCGATACATACAGTTCCTTGTGGCTATATCACCATAACGGGGGTGTAGCGCAGTGCCCGCTCGAGTTCCTCATTTAAGAGAGTAGGGCCGTCCTGCACGTAACAGTGCGCCCCCCACGGCCGGAGGGTCACGGCGAAGACCCAACTTGGATGCACTCCAAAAGGCGCAAGAAACTCAAGCATCGCAAGGGAGTCGTAGAGACAGAGATAGTTGCGTGGGAAGAACGCCCGCAAGCGCAGGAAGATGCGGGCAAGTTCGTGAGCATCTCCCAATAGAGACGTTCGGTGTTGACGGCTGTACTTCTTCCGCTCTTCGACAAATCGCACTGTCCTCGCCAGCGTCCAGAAACGAAGCCTAAATGCCGCCATCGTGCAGGCGGACACGAACCGAAGGAGATGTCGAACTGACACAGAAGAACAAGATTGCACAGGCGAGTCGACAAGACTTTCGAGCGGTTCGGGTGCACGAGTCGGAGCGACCGGAGTTGAGCTCTCAGGATTCGTCGTTAGAAGCCGCTGTTCGACCATCTGGTTGAGAGCCTCGACGGAGCCTTCCAGCGCAGAGTCCGTGGGAGCGTGAGAACACAAAGCACGGAGCGCGCGGGCGCACTCGCCGTTCACTAACGTGTACTCGTCACTTCGAAGGTCAAGGAAGACAAACGCATCGCCTTGGTCGCAGCAGTGCACGTGTTCCGGAAGGAAGTAGGCTATCTCGATTCGCGTGTGTTTCTCGCTCGGCGATACCCCGACACGGTCGATCTCATGAATCGCTCGACTTGTTTGACAACTCATGGGGGCTAGATCGAGAAGAGTCGATAGGGTGGGACTGGCTCGTTCGCACCCGCTGTCTTCGGGGAACGAGTTGCAGAAGACACCCGGTCAATCTTGGCGATGCCTCGTGTCGGGGGGTGTCTGAGGCCCACGACACTTGGACATGTCTTCGACGTCGGATTCGCTGCTTTCAGCGCTACGGATTTCATCGCTACGACCTCATGCCCATCCGCGAGATGTTTGAAAGGGTGCGCAGCGTAGCTGCGCACCCAGGTTCCAGCTTGTCATGCCGGAACACGCCGACGAGCGGCTGTTCAGATCGTGAACGGCCGGTTCGGGGCGACAGACTCCACATCACCAGCGGTCTTTGGGGACTGAGTCTGCTCCGACACCTTTCCAAGCTTCGTCATGATGGCTCTCCTTAGCTTCGAGTAGCACCGTCTGACTGACGGCGCGGAGAAGGCTGCGCAGCGAATGAATCGCCGTCAAGACCAGCGACCCACGCAGCGAGCCAGAGACTCCCCCTGTGTCGTAGTGGCCGCGACAAATGAAGCGATGGTTTGCGCTTCTCAAAAGCCTGCAAACGTCGACCATTCTCGCGGACATAGAGTTGTTGACCACGTTCATCAGTACATGCGGATTCACGTTCCGTTCGTTGTTCTTCGGGTGGCGAGCCACAACGATAGCGTGCGGTGTCGGAGCTAGGATTTCCTGGCTTTAATGATGATGCTAGACGCCGGAAAGTCTTGCGTGCTTGAATGCGCTCCAGGAAAGGAAAGCAGTGGGCCGCACGCGATGAAGGACTCTGTGCAGGATGCGCATAGCGCGGCGGTCATTCCGCTACCGGATTCATTACGCACGTTTCTGAAGTTCGAAAGATTTCACCTGCACCGTGCTGATAAGTACCAGGTGCTATCCCGCGACCCAGCGTTTGATACGCACTACTTGCCGCAGCGTAGTGCTGCTTTTCAGCTGCCGTGTTACTTCGTCCGTCGCAAGCGCGTGCAAATCTTCGGAGATCAGCGTGTCACTACCTTCAAGTGGGCCTTTGGATACCCGCCGGATGACATCGTTCTGTTCGCGGTTCATCCGACTGCACTGCGCGATCACGCCGAATTTCTATCGAAGTCACAGGCTGAGCCGAGCTCTGCATTTGGCGTCAAGATATGGGCCGTTCCTACCTCGAGCACCAGAACGGTCGTCGCGTGGGAAGATCGTTCGCCGGAGAAGGCAATTTTTCTGAAGACCTCCCTAACGTCACCCCTTTTCGGTGATCGGCGGCTAACCGAAGCAGTTGTGGCTCGTAGTGTTGGAATGTCTGCGCTGCTCAGTTACGTAGGTTGTGAATTGCCAGAAGATCTCCGTTTCATGCCGGAGCCAGCGGGAATCGTCCCGAAGGGTTACCGCGACACAGGATTGATCGTACGCGAAATACCAGAGGAGATTCGCAAGGGAACCATCATTCCTGTACCGCTCTTCGCGCTAGCTAGTCACGGGCCAGATCAACGTCCTTTGCTGCTGACCATCGCCGAGCGAGCAGGACTGAAGCTCAATGACTTCTTGGAGGATGTGCTGTGTCGCAACTTTTCCGCGATGTGGGTTGATTTAACGATGCGCGCGGGTCTGTGTCTGGAAGCACATGGTCAAGACCTGCTGCTCGCGTTGTCGTCTGACTTGGTCCCGATTAACCGATTCTATTACCGAGATTTCGAAGGTCTGCAGGTTGACTGGGGCCTGCGTGCTAGCTTTGGCAAGACATCACCGACGGCTTTGCCGCGCGCAGACAGATTTTTCGATACCTACTACACATGGGGACATCCTTGTAGTCAGCTCGCATGGTACAAGCTACATGTCAGCTTGTATGGTTACGTCCACTTGGTTTTACGGGAGATAGATGAGTCCATTTCCACATGGGCGAGTGGCGGCCTCATCGATCGCGCAGTTCTTCGACGCGAAAGCCTTACGAGCATGTTCTCCAGACACTTGCGTTTATCGTTGGGCTCATTAGCGGATGTTCGCGATAGCGGGAACTACGATATCTGTAACGACTTGAGCAGGTTCGTACGCTTCCTCATGCGAGTTCGTCGCGAGCTCATGGAAAGTGCAGGTGTTCAGCGCCTTCGTCCTGTATGAGCTACTGGTGAGGGACATCTCAGTGATTTCGGGGGTCGCTCCTGCGTTCATGCTGCGTCGTCTGTACCTGCTTGGCTGGGCCGATAGCGCGTGGCACGTGAAGGCGCGCTTGGGTCTCATTGTCGTTTTGGTTGTCGCCGCCGCGGCGCTCAGCGCGTTCGGACCCGTCGCTCTCAAACGCTTGGTTGACGTCTTCTCCGGTAGCCGCACCCATGCTCCAGCCGATATCTATGCACTCGTCGCTCTCTATGTGGGTAGTCAATGGCTGTCGCGCGGCGCTGTCGAGATACGCGGACTCATTTATGCGCGTGTGGAGCGCCGTATATTCAGCATGCTTAGCGAGCGCGTTTTCGCACACCTTGTGCGATTGCCCATGCGCTTCCACGCTAACCGTCGTACGGGTGCCATCACGCAGACACTGGAGAATGGCCTGCAGGGCTACCAGATCGTTATGCACCACATCGTCTTCACGTTTCTCCCAGTGATAACAGAGATCGGAACGATCGTCGTCGTCCTGGCGAACCTTCAGCACCCCTGGTTCTTGGCGCTGTTCTGCGGGGCTCTCCTGGCTTACGCAATCGCGTTTGCGTACGCCGCAATTGCGGTCGTGAAGCCCGCCGAGAATGCATCTGCCGCTGCCGTTGATTCGACGGCTGCAATGACTGATCCGTTGCTTTCGATCGAAACCGTGAAGCAGTTCACTGCTGAGGGACTCGTCGAGCGACGGGTGGCGGCGGCTCTCGCGCGCACGGAAAACAAATGGGTAGGCTTCTATCGGCGGTACGCGTACAACGGTATAGCCGTGGCGACAATTTTCGCCCTCTTTCTCGCCGCCAGTGTTGCCTATGCAACCCATGAAGTGCGCGGGGGGCGCATGACGGTAGGCGAGTTTGTGCTGATCAACACGTACATGCTCCAGGTTGTGCGGCCCGTTGAAATGATGGGATTTGCCATGCAGGGACTGTCGCAAGGAAGCGCGATGCTGAAGAAGATGCTCTCCTTACTTACCGAGATCCCTGAGTCATACGGCGTAGACGATCATGCGCCATTGAAGGGCGCAGGCCGGATCGAGTTCGAGGGCGTGACGAGCTCTTACCGTCCTGGCTATCCCGTCCTTAGGGACTTTTCGTGTTGTGTAAAAGGTGGCACGACGCTTGGAATCGTCGGCGCGAGCGGCAGTGGCAAGTCGACCATTCGTCGTGTGCTACTACGTACTCAAGAGATCGAAGCTGGACGAGTTCGACTCGACGGTACTGACATTACAGAAATCGCGCTGACTAAACTCCGGCGCGCTATTGGCGTCGTTAGTGCCGACACGGCGCTGCTCGATGACTCGGTCGCGAACAACATCAGGCTCGGTCGCCCGGGCGCCCTGCACTCGGAAATTGAAGCAGCAGCGCGAACCGCGCAGCTGCACGATTTTGTTTTGCGGCTGCCAGAAGGGTACGACACACGTGTGGGTGAGCGCGGTGTAATGCTGTCTGATGGCGAAAAGCAGCGACTTGCGATAGCACGCGCCATCCTGAAAGACCCCCTCATTCTTGTGTTCGATGAAGCTACGTCGGCACTAGACCCCGCGAACGAGCAGGCGATCATGCGCAGCCTCCTTGAGATCGCAAGAACGCACACCACGATCATTATCGCGCACCGGCTCTCGACAGTGATTCACGCAGATCAGATCCTGGTACTGGACGCCGGCGTCATCGTCGAGCGGGGAACGCACAGCGAACTGCTGGCATTGGGAGGTCGCTATATGACATTGTGGCGAGCACAAGGCTCCATTGAGCTTTCGCGCTCGCGGCAGATTGGCGCGCGTTGATCGAGGGGCAAGCAGGGGCGCGCCCAAAAAGGGCCCGTCTCCGACACGTGAAGTTCACCGTCGCTCCGGCCATTCCGCGTGGCGCAATGTTGGGGGATCTGGGTTTGCCGACTGGCTCCATCAATGCGTGGGCAGGCGTGTGTGTTCGCCGAGTAGCAGTGGGGATAATTTCCACGCGGTAGTCTGATGTGCTGCGTCAAGGTTCGAGACGCGCCTACTGCCCGGAAGATGCGAAAGCACCTCAGCCTCCGTGCCAGCCAAGCGCAGCTCCTTCGAGGCTCGCTCGATCTCTGCGCGTGATCGCGTTGGCGAACAGTCGACCTCCTTCTTCCCCTTGCCCCCCTCTCACGCCCCCCGCGGCCCCACCGTCAACAACACCCTCAACCCCGGATGATTATCCACAAACCGCAACGTCCCCCCGTG
>CAZFTZ010000368.1:0-5703 GCA_964521875.1 uncultured Cellulomonas sp.
CGACCCAACGGCCGGGCGCTGCGTGAAGCGCTCGAGGCTCTCGGGCCGCGCGAGGACGACCCGCACTTCGCGAAGGACATCGCCGACGGTCTCGCGATCCTCACGCCCTGGGAGAACCCGTGGCCCGACGACTGATCCTCGACACCACGATGCTGATTGCCTACGAGCGAGGAACGTCCGGCTGGACCCCCGACGACGACGACGACGTGGCCGTCGCAGCGATCTCCCTGGCGGAGTTTCGCGTCGGCGTCGAGCTCTCGACGTCGCAGCGGCACGTTCGAGAGCGCAGACGCGCGCTCTCGCTGATCCTGCCGGCGGTGTCCGCGCTGGCCTACACGGAGAAGACGGCCGAGCACCACGCACGCCTCGTCGCGCACACCCGACGCGCAGGCACACTGCGGGGACCGTACGACATCATCGTCGCGGCCCATGCCGCCGAGACCGGCCGCACGATCGTCTCGCTCGACGCCAAGGCGCGCTTCGGCGATCTCCCGGGCGTCACGGCGATCAGCGCGGAGTAGCCGGCGGCGTCCTCACCACAGCGGCGGCGCGACCTGCCCGCCGGACGCCGCCGGCCCGCCGTTCATGGCGGTCAGCCGGGCGATCCGCTCTTCCATCGGCGGGTGGGTGGAGAACAGCCGTGCCACGCCGGCGCCGCGGAACGGGTTGGCGATCATCAGGTGCGACACGTCGACCAGCCGCTGGTCCTGCGGCAGCGGCCGCGCCTTGGTGCCGGCCTCGAGCTTGCGCAGCGCGGACGCCAGCGCCATCGGGTCGCCGGTCAGCCTGGCGCCGTCCTCGTCGGCGTCGAACTCGCGCGTCCGCGAGATGGCGAGCTGCACCATCGTCGCGGCGAGCGGGGCGAGGAGGACGAGCAGGATGCCGCCGAGCGGGTTGGCGTTGCGCCGGTCGCCACCGCCGCCGAAGAACAGCGCGAACTGCGCGATCGACGTCACGATCCCGGCGACCGCCGCCGCGACCGACGACGTGAGGATGTCCCGGTTGTAGACGTGCATCAGCTCGTGGCCGAGCACGCCGCGCAGCTCACGTTCGTCGAGCAGCTGGAGGATGCCCTCGGTGCAGCACACCGCGGCATGCTTCGGGCCGCGGCCGGTGGCGAACGCGTTGGGGGCGGCGGTCGGGGAGACGTACAGCCGCGGCATCGGCTGGCGCGCGGCGGTCGACAGCTCGCGGACGATCCGGTACATCGCCGGCTGCTCCAGCTCGCTGACCGGGACGGCGTGCATCGCGCGGATCGCGATCTTGTCGCTGTTCCAGTAGCCGTAGGCCGTCGAGATCAGGCCGAGCGCGACGAACAGCGGCAGGAACCGCGTGGTGCCCCGGCCGAGCACCCACCCGATGGCGAGCAGCAGCGCCCACAGCCCGCCGAAGAGGGCCGCGGTCTTGACCCCGTTGAAGTGCTGGCGATGCATGTCCTTCGTCTCCCCCTCGTCCTGCTCTGACCAGAACGCGGCCGACGGCCCCGCGGTTCCCGTCGTCACGTCGGTTCACCCTGCGTTCACGCACGGCGCAGCCGGTTCCCTGCTCCTATCCTGGCGCCTGACCAGCCGATCTCCCTCGTCGGGCGCCCGCGCCTGGCGCGGGACCACCACCCGAGGGGACGCCCCCATGCGCATCCGCTTCGCCGTTGTCGCGACCATCGCCGCCGGGCTCGCCGTCGCCGCGTGCGCTCCGGCCGACGAGGGATCGTCGAACCCGACCACCGCCGCCCCGACGACCGCGGCGACGACGCAGACCACCGCCGCGCTCGCCACGCTGACTCCCGGCACGCTGACGATCGGCACCTCCGAGCCCGCCTACGAGCCGTGGGTGGTCGACGACGACCCCACCAACCAGAAGGGCTACGAGTCCGCCGTCGCCTACGCCGTCGCGGAGCAGCTCGGCTTCGCGCCCGACGACGTGGTGTGGGTCCGCGACACGTTCGAGCAGATCATCGCCCCGGGCACCAAGGACTTCGACTTTGCGATCAACCAGGTGTCGATCACGGACGAGCGCAAGGCGAGCCTGGACTTCTCCTCGTCGTACTACGACACCGCCCAGGCCGTGGTGACGCTGAGCACCAGCCCGGCCGCGAGCGCCAAGACGCTCACGGACCTCAAGGCGGTCAAGATCGGCGCCACCGTGGGCACGACGAGCCTCACCGCGGCGCAGCAGACGATCGCCCCGACCGGCGACGTGCAGGTGTTCAACGACAACGACCAGCTGGTGCAGGCGCTGCAGGCAGGTCTGGTCGACGCGATCGTGCTCGACCTGCCGACCGCGCTGTACGTCGGCGGTGTCGAGCTGACCGGCGGCGTGATCGTCGGGCAGCTCGCGGACTCGGCGGGCGGCGACTCGTTCGGCCTGGTGCTGGACAAGGGCTCGTCGCTGACCCCCGCGGTCACCGCGGCGGTCGACGCACTGCGCGAGGACGGCACGCTGGCCGACCTGCAGGCGCAGTGGCTGACGGACGCCGCCGGCGCGCCCGTTCTCAAGTGACCGACCAGCGGGCGGAAGGCTCCGGCGACTGTCCGGAGCCTTCCCCTCGCACACCCTGGGCACCGTCGGCCACGGCGCTGGACCGGGCCGCCTACCACCGCGCCCGCGCCCGCCGCTCCACCTGGATCGCGCTCGTCTCGACGGTCGTGGTCGCGGCGCTCGCCGTGCTGGGCGTGCGTGCGACACCGGGTTGGCCGCGGGTGCGGCAGTCGTTCTTCGACTGGTCGGTGGCGCGCACCGCGCTGCCGAAGGTCGCCGAGGGGCTGTGGCTCAACGTCCGCGTCATGGTGGCGTGCGCGGTGCTCATCGTCGTGGTCGCGCTGCTGCTCGCACTGGCGCGGACGCTGCGCGGGCCGGCGTTCTTCCCGCTGCGGGCGCTGGCGACCGGCTACGTCGACGTGTTCCGCGGGCTGCCGCTGATCCTGGTGCTGCTGCTCGTCGGCTTCGGGCTGCCGGGGCTGCGGCTGCGCGGCATCCCGTCCGACGCCGTGCAGCTCGGCGCGATCGCGCTGGTGCTGTGCTACTCCGCCTACGTCGCCGAGGTGTTCCGCGCCGGCATCGAGTCGGTTCACCCGTCGCAGGTGGCCGCGGCCCGGGCGCTGGGGCTGACGCGCGGCCAGGCGATGCGGCACGTCGTGCTGCCGCAGGCGGTGCGACGCGTCGTCCCGCCGCTGCTCAACGACCTGGTCTCGCTGTCGAAGGACTCCGGACTCATCTCCATCCTGGGGGCGGTCGACGCGGTGCGCGCGGCGCAGATCGAGACCGCGAAGTACGCCAACTTCACGCCGTACGTGGTGGCGGGCGTGCTGTTCGTGCTCATCACCATCCCGCTGACGAGGTTCACCGACTGGCTGGCCCGGCGGTCCGGCTGGCTCGCGGCGCAGGGCGGGCTACCCGGGGCGGCGATCCGGTGAGCGCCCCCGTGCTGTCGGTGCGCGGCGTCCGCAAGGCGTTCGGCCCGCACGTCGTGCTCGACGACGTCGAGCTGGACGTCCACGCCCACCAGGTGGTCTGCCTCATCGGCGCGTCCGGCTCCGGCAAGTCGACGCTGCTGCGCTGTATCGACCTGCTCGACGAGGTGGACGACGGCACCATCGAGCTCGACGGCCGCGAGATCACCGACCCGCGGCTGGACGCGAACGCGGTCCGCGCCCGGATCGGCATGGTGTTCCAGGCGTACAACCTGTTCGGCCACCTGCGCGTCCTCGACAACCTGACCCTCGCGCCCCGGCTGGTGCACAAGGTTCCCCGTGCCGAGGCCGACGAGCGGGCACGGGCGGTGCTGGCTCGCGTGGGGCTGGCCGGCAAGGAGCGCGCCTTCCCCGACGAGCTGTCCGGCGGCCAGCAGCAGCGCGTCGCCATCGCTCGCGCGCTGGTCACCGACCCCACGGTGATGCTGCTCGACGAGGTGACCTCGGCGCTGGATCCCGAGCTGGTCGGCGAGGTGCTCGACCTGCTGGCCGAGCTCAAGGACACCGGCCTGACCATGGTGATCGCCACCCACGAGATGGGCTTCGCCCGGCAGGTGGCCGACGAGGTGTGCTTCCTGCACGCCGGCCGGGTCCACGAGCGCGGCCCGGCGGCGCAGGTGATCGACGAGCCGCGCGAGCAGCGGACGCGGGAGTTCCTGCGCCGGCTGCACTGAGCGGCCGCTGTCTCAACGCACGGCGCGGACCAGCATCACCGCGCCCAGGGCGGCGACCACTGCGTTGCCCGCCAGCACCGTCGCGCGCCGGCCACGCTCGCCCATCCGCCCGTGGAGCGTCCCACCCAGCGCGACGAGCACCGCCTGCCAGGCGAACGACGCCGCCCCGACGCCGACGACGAACGCCGTCGCGCTCGCCGGGCGGGCGGTGAGGCCGGCGAGCCCGGCCATGAGCGCGACGAAGTAGACCAGCGTGCCGGGGTTGACGAGCGTCAGGCCGAGGAACAGCGCGTATCGCTGCCGGCCGGCGCCCCGGCGCTCGTCGGGCATCGCGGCGTGCCGCGCGGACAACCCTCGCCGCAGCCCGAGGGCGGCGACGACGAGCAGCGCGACGCCGCCGACGAGTGCCGGCCACGGTGCCGCCCGCGCGACGACGGGCGCTGCGACGCCGCCGGCGAGCACCGCGAGCGCGCAGTAGAGGGTGTCGACGCTCGCCACGGCCGCGGCGCCGGGCAGCCCGTGCCGGACGCCGCGCAACGCACCCTCCTGGAGCAGCAGCACGCCGACGGCACCCAGCGGCATCGCGACGGCGAGTCCCGCCACGAGCCCCGCGCCCAGCGCCGCCCCAGGTTCCATGGGCCCCAGTGTCGGGCGGCCCGACGAGCACGCCGCGAACCTCTCGGTGGTCACGGATACTCTTGCGGCGTGGACGCGCTGGACGAGCGGATCGTGGCGATTCTCGTCGCGGACGGCAGGACTTCGTTCAGTGCGCTGGGCCGGGCGATCGGGCTGTCGACCAACGCCGCCGCGGCACGGGTGCGCCGGCTCGAGGCGTCCGGCGTGATCGTCGGCTACCAGGCGGTGCTCGGCGACCGGCCACCGGACCCGCAGGCCGGGATCGAGGCCTTCGTCGACGTGCGGCTCGCCCCCGAGCGCGACTCCGACGAGTTCCTCGCCTGGGTGCGCACGCTGCCGCAGGGGGCCGACGCGGCGCACGTCACCGGCCCGTACGACTACCACCTGCACGTGCGCGTCCGTGGCATGGACGCGCTCGACCAGCTGCTGCGCGTGCTCAAGAAGACCGGCGGCGCCGCCCAGACGCAGACCAGGCTCGCGCTGCGCTGACGTCCGCGAAGCGGGTCAGCTCGCCGGCGCAGCGACCGTGCCGAGGCTGATGTCGAGCATCTCGTCGCGCGGGACCACCTTGATGCGCTCGCGGCCGGCGACCTCGCCGAGGGCTCGCTCGTGCGAGTCCAGCCGCAACCAGCCGGCCCAGTCGACGACGCGCACCCCGCGCGAGGCGAGCAGCGCGTCGATCGAGCGCGGGTCGCGGTCGGCCGCCTTCGGCAGCGCCGGCGCGTCCTCGCGCAGGTGGGCGACGGTCTCGGCGGCGTCGGACTTGGTGTGCCCGATGAGGCCGACCGGGCCGCGCTTGATCCAGCCGGTGGTGTACACGCCGGCGACCGGGGTGCCGTCGGGGCCGATGACACGGCCCTCGCGGTTGGGGATCACGCCTGCGACCTCGTCGAACGGCAGCCCTGGAAGCGGGCTCCCGAAGT
>CAZFTZ010000369.1:0-3839 GCA_964521875.1 uncultured Cellulomonas sp.
CGTGGCGATCTCGCCGCCGTTGACCCAGACGAAGGTGACGAAGTCGTGCCAGTCCTTGCCGGGCATCCACAGGCCGGAGACGGTGTCGGTCGTCAGCGCCTTGGCGTCGGCGACGAACTCGTCCCAGGTCTTCGGCTCGGCCTTGTCGCCGACGATCGACTTCGTCGTCGTCACGACGCGGGCGCCGCTGTAGTACGGCGCGGCGTAGAACTTGCCGTCGTACGAGCCGGCCTCGACGAAGCCGGGCAGCAGGTCGTCCCCGCCGAGCTCGGCCTTCTTGTCGGTGAGGTCGAGGAACGCGCCGGCCGACGTGAACGCCGCGGCCTGCGTGTTGCCGATCTCGACGAGGTCAGGGGCGTCCGAGCCGGACAGCGCCGTCGTGTACTTGTCGACGAGGCCGGTCCACGACTGCTCCTCGATGGTGAGCGTCGAGCCCGGGTTCTCGGACTCGAACGTCGTCTTGAGGTAGTCGCGGGCGTCCTGCGGGGTGTCGGTGCCGACGAGCCAGACGCGGATGTCACCGGCGGCCGGTGCGGCGGCCGACGACGGCTCGGACACCGGGCTCGAGCTGTTGTCTGCTCCGGGGTTGTCCGCGTTCGAGCTGCAGGCCGTGAGCGCGAGCGCTGCGACAGCGCCGACGGCCGCCATACGTAGGATCTTCACGTTGGTGCTTCCTCCCAGGTGGATGGCGGTTCCCCTCAGGTTCCGCCGGGTGGTGACTACCGGCACTGCAAGTGGCCGGCTCGGGGTCGTCACGTGACCCCGAGCTGGCCCGACAGGACGAGCACCGCAGCCCCGGACAGGGCCCGGTCCTCGCCGATCGAGGCCGTCCGCATCTCGAGGTCACGCCCGATGACGGGCATGGTTCGCGCGCGGACGGTGTCCAGCGCCGCCTGCCGCAGGGCGCCGCCGACCAGCTCGCGCGGTCCGGACAGCACCACCTCGGCGAGGTTCAGCGCACCGACGACGGGAGCCAGGGCCACGCCCAGCTTCCGTCCGACCGACGCAAGTGCCGCGTCGGAGTCCTCGTTCGACAGTCCCGCGACCAGCCGGCGCAGCGCGGGGACCGACAGGATCGTCTCCAGGCAGCCGGCTCGGCCGCAGGCGCAGGGCAACGGCGCCGGGTCGCCCGCGAGGACGTCGCGCTCGTCGACGACGGTGACGTGCCCGATCTCGCCCGCCGCGTCGTGGCGGCCACGCACCAGCGCGCCGTCGAGCACCAGGCCCGCGCCGACGCCCTGCCCGATCGTCACGACCATGAGCGAGCCGCCGGCGCCGCCGTAGGTGTACTCCCCGAGCGCCTGGACGTTGGCGTCGTTGGCGACGTGCACCGGCACGCCGAGTGCGCCGGACAGCCGGGCGGCCAGCGGCACCCCGAACCAGCCGCGGTTGGGCGCCTCGACGACGACGCCGTCCGGGTCGATGACGCCCGGCGAGCCGATGCCGACGCCGATCACCGGGCGCGTGGCGGCAACGACCAGGTCCCGGCACAGACCCTCGAGCACCGCGACCGCCTCGTCGCCGGTGCGGCCCTCGATGGCCGCCGTGCGGCGCGCGACGACGTCGCTGGTGAGCGTGAGCACGGCGCCGTACATCTCGGCGTCGTCGGTGAGGTCGACGGCGACGATGTGGAACGCCTCGGTCTGCATCCCGACGAGCGTCGCGGGCTTGCCGACGCGACCGCCGACCCGGACGCCGAGCTCGGCGACGAGGTTCTCCGCGATGAGGTCGGCCACCAGGTCGGAGACGGTGACACGGGTCAGTCCGGTGCTGCGCGCGATGTCGGCGCGGGACGAGGGCCCGGAGTGGAACAGGTGAGCCAGGACGAGCGACCGGTTGTGGGCCCGCGCGTGCTCGGGCAGCACTTTCGCGGTGGGCCGGAGCGCCTGGCCCAAGGGGGTGGCGCGGGACCCCGTCGTCGTCGTCACGTTTGTTAGTAGAGCGTCCTTACAAATCCGCGTCAACCCTCAGCGGGCTCCGTGACCACATCGTGATGAAGCGTTCACCGCCGTGACTCATGGGATGTCTTCGCTGGTCAGTGCGTTACGCCGTCGTCATCGCGGCGCCGCCCCCGCGACACGTAGCGCCCCGCACCCGGTCTCCTGAGGTTCCTGGGGTGATCCACCCCGCCGACGTCAGGAGACCGTGTCAGGACCGGGTCCAGCCGAGCGCTCCGGGATGGTGCACCGACTCGGTCGCGACCGCGATGCCCTCCCGCAACGCGTCGCGCGGTTCCCGGCCACCGGCCAGCGCCGCCGCCATCGCACCGTGCAGCACGTCGCCGGCGCCCAGCGTGTCGACCAGGTCCCCGGGCGCGACGACGGGTGGCGCGACCTCGTCGTACGCACCCGGACCGCGCCGCACCCGGACAGGCCCCGGGCCCGACGAGCGCGCGACGAACGCCGGCCCGAGCGCCGCCACCGCGTCGAGCGCGTCCCCGGACGCGCCGGGCACGACGAAGTCCGCCGAGAGCACCGCGACGTCGACGTGCGCCAGCAGGGACTCCAGCCCCGGCTTCCACGAGCCGCCGTCCAGCACCACCGGCACGCCGCGCTCCCGGGCCGCCGCCGCGAGGACCACCCCCGCCGCCAGGTGGTGGCCGTCGACGAGCAGCGCCGTCGCGTCGTCGAGCAGTGCCCCGGCCGCGGCCTCGGCCGCCGCGCCCAGGTCGTCGGGCCGCAGCGTGGCGGTGGTGGAGACCACGGCGCGCTGGCCGGTCGAGGCGGTCACCAGCACGGCCGACACGGGCGGGTCGCCCGGGTCGTCGGCCGCCAGGTCGACCGCGCGAACCCCGGCGGCGGTCAGGTCGTCGCGGACCAGCCCGGCCACGGGCCCGGAACCCAGGGCTGTGACCAGCACCGACGGCACGCCGAGCGCCGCGGCCGTCCCGGCGGCGTGCGCCGCCGGGCCACCGAACGTCACGTCGAGACCGAGCGCGACGAGCTTCTCGTCGGACCCCGGGACGCGCTCGACGCGCTGCACGACGTCGAGCGTCGCCAGGCCGCAGCACACCAGCAGAGGACGGGGCACGGCCGTCAGCGTAGGGCGAGCCGGTCGGTGTGCAGGTCCTGGGCGGGGCTCACTACGGTGGAGCCGTCACACCCCGCCTGCACCTGGGAGTCTCCGTGCCCACGCCCCCGATCGACCCGACCACCACCGCCGCCTGGCAGGCGCTCTCGGACCACGAGAGCACGCTGCGCCCGGACCTGCGCGGCTGGTTCGCCGCCGACCCGGACCGGGCCCGGCGGCTCACCTTCGGCGTCGGCGACCTCACCGTCGACCTGTCGAAGAACCTCGTCACCGACGAGACGCTGGGGCTGCTGACACGGCTCGCGGAGCAGGTCGGTGTGCCGGAGCGGTTCGAGGCGATGCTGCGCGGCGAGCACATCAACGTCACCGAGGACCGCGCCGTGCTCCACACCGCCCTCCGCCGGCCGGCGGGCGCCACTCCCCCGCTCGTCGTGGACGGGCAGCAGGTCGACGCCGACGTCCAGGCCGTGCTGGCGAAGATGTACGCGTTCGCCGAGCGGGTGCGCTCCGGCGCCTGGACCGGCGCCACCGGCGAGCGGGTCAGGACGGTCGTCAACATCGGCATCGGCGGCTCCGACCTCGGCCCGGCGATGGCGTACCTCGCGCTCCAGCCGTACGTCCAGGAGGGGCTGGAGCTGCGGTTCGTCTCCAACATCGACCCGACCGACCTCGCCGAGAAGACGAAGGACCTCGACCCGGCGACCACGCTGTTCATCGTCGCCTCCAAGACCTTCGGCACGCTCGAGACGCTGACCAACGCCCGTCTGGCGCGAGCCTGGCTGTGGGACAAGCTGGTCGACGAGGGCCGG
>CAZFTZ010000370.1:0-13868 GCA_964521875.1 uncultured Cellulomonas sp.
AGTCCGTGATGCCGATCGGCGGCTTCAACGGCAGCGACCCGGCGCCGACGCTCGAGCAGTTCCAGGCGTGGGTGGCCGCCGGCGAGATCCACTGGTACATCGACGGCAGCGGCGTCGGGAAGTCGAACGGCGGGTCCGACACCGCCTCGCAGATCCAGGCGTGGGTCGAGGAGAACTTCACCGCGACGACCGTCGACGGCACGACGCTCTACGACCTCACCGCCGGCAGCTCGTCGGCCACGGGTGACCAGGCGAGCGCGAGCTCGTCGGGCATCGACGCCTGACGGGCGCCGGAGGTGGGTCAGAGCGGGAAGGCGCCGTACGCGTTGACGACGTCGGCCAGCGGCGCCACCAGGCGGAACACCGCGGTGCCGTTGCTCCAGACCGCGATGCCGGTGCCGTCCCCCGCGTCGACGATCGTGTAGCTGCCGACGGCGGTCCCGCCGACGGTCACCTGGCCGGTCTGCGGCAGCGCCGGGGTGCCGGTGGCGGCGGGGCTCGGGGCGGCGGTCGGTAGCGCGGCGACGAGCGTCGCGGCGAACGCGGTGGCGGCGTCGGCGGTCTCGAACTGGCCCGCCTGGACGGTGAGGGTCCCGGTGCCGCCGTCGGTGTACGTGTCGGCCCACGCCTCCAGCGCCCCAGCGGCCTGCCAGACGGTCGCCGGCTGCGACGAGGCGTAGGCGTACTGCAGCACGCTCGCCGGCAGCGCGGCGGTGAACGTCGTGGTGGTCGCGCGCGCGGCCGGGGTGACGGTCGGGGTGGGCACCGGCGCGACGACCGTCGTGACCACCGTGGTCGGGGTCGGAGGAGCGGCCGCGGTGTCGTCCTGCCGCGAGAGCAGCACCGCGACGACGATCCCCGCGACCACCACCACCGCGGCGCCGAGCGCCACCGGCAGCAGCCACGCCGGCCGGCCGCCCTCGCCGCGCCCGTGCTGCGGGCCCACGCCTTCGGCCATCGCCGCCTCCTGCTTCCACCGTCGGGGTCGCCTGGCAGCGTACCGATGTCGGTCCCGGTCGCTAACGTGCCGCGCGTGACGACCAGCACTGCGAAGGCGCGTTCTCGCCCGCCTGCCCGTGGCTACCGCTGCACGGAGTGCGGCTGGAGCACGGCGAAGTGGGTGGGCCGGTGCGGCGAGTGCCAGGCCTGGGGCACCGTCGCCGAGGACACCGGTCCCGGCGGTGGTGCGCCGCGCACCGTCGCAGCCCGCCCGTCGGCCGCTCCCGCTCGCCCGATCGACCAGATCGACGTCGAGACCGCCCGTGCGCGGCCTACCGGCGTCGAGGAGCTGGACCGTGTGCTCGGCGGCGGACTGGTGCCCGGTGCCGTGGTGCTGCTGGCCGGCGAACCGGGCGTGGGCAAGTCGACCCTGCTGCTGGACGTCGCGGCCCGCGCCGCGCGCGGCGGGCGGCGCGTCCTGTACGTCACCGGTGAGGAGTCGGCGGGGCAGGTGCGGTTGCGTGCCGGCCGCGTCGGCGCGCTGGAGCCGGGTCTGCTGCTGGCCGACGAGACCGACCTGGCGACGGTGCTCGGCCACGTCGAACAGGTCGAGCCGGACCTGCTCGTGGTCGACTCGGTGCAGACCGTGGCGTCCGACCAGGTGGAGGGCGCGGCGGGCGGTGTGACGCAGGTGCGTGAGGTCGCCTCGGCGCTGATCGCCGCCGCGAAGTCGCGCGGGATGCCGGTGGTGATCGTCGGGCACGTCACCAAGGACGGGTCGGTTGCCGGTCCCCGCACGCTCGAGCACCTGGTGGACGTCGTGTGCCAGTTCGAGGGCGATCGTCACTCCCGGCTGCGGTTGCTGCGCGCGACGAAGAACCGCTTCGGGCCGACCGACGAGGTCGGCTGCTTCGACCTGTCGGAGAAGGGCATCGTCGGCCTGCCGGACCCGAGCGGCCTGTTCGTGCTCCAGGCACTGCACCCGACCGCCGGCACCTGCCTGACGGTGACGCTGGAGGGCCGCCGCCCCATGGCGTGCGAGGTGCAGTCGCTCGTCGCGCCCACCGCGGCGCCCAACCCGCGGCGCACCACCTCGGGCGTGGACGGCTCGCGGCTGGCGATGGTGCTCGCCGTGCTGCAGCGGCGGTTCGGGGTGCGGGTCGGCGACCAGGACGTCTACGTGTCGACGGTGGGCGGCTCGCGCGTCGTCGAGCCCGCGGCGGACCTGGCACTGGCGCTGGCAACCGTGTCGTCGTCGCTGAACCGGCCGCCGGTACGCGGGCTGGTCGCGGTCGGCGAGATCGGGCTGGCCGGGGAGATCCGCGCGGTCGCCGGGGTGAGCCGGCGGCTGGCGGAGGCAGCCCGGCTCGGCTTCCGGCGGGCGGTGATCCCGGCGGCGTCCGACGAGGTCGTCGTCCCCGAGGGGATGCAGGTGGCACGTGCGGCGGACCTCGCGGCGGCCGTCCACGCCGCCGGGTTGACCGACGACGCGCGGGACCGCCACCCCAGCCGCTTCGCCGGTGGAGGCGGCGCCGACGAGGAGGAGCTCCCGGACGGCGTCGCGCGCCTGCCCCACCGCTGACCCGCCGATCGTTACCCGATCGTCGTCCCGGCACATGCTCTGACCAGGGGCGGAACGGGCGGCGACCATTACCATCGACACGTGGTCCACCCGTCCCAGGACGAGCTCCTGCGTTCGACCCTCGCCGCCGTCGCCCCCGGCGGCGAGCTGCGCGACGGGCTGGAGCGGATCCTGCGGGGACGCACCGGCGCGCTGATCGTGCTGGGGATGGACGAGTCGGTCGAGGCGCTGTGCTCCGGCGGGTTCGTGCTCGATGCCGAGTTCTCCGGCACCCGGCTGCGCGAGCTGTGCAAGATGGACGGCGCCGTCGTCATCGACACGACGACCAACCACCTCGTCCGCGCGGGCGTGCAACTGTTGCCGGACCCGTCGATCCAGACCAGCGAGTCCGGCACCCGCCACCGCACCGCCGAGCGCGTCGCCAAGCAGACCGGCCACCCGGTGATCTCGGTGTCCGCGTCGATGCGGATCATCGCGGTGTACGTCGGCGACGCCCGCCACCAGCTCGAGGACTCCACGACGATCCTGTCCCGCGCCAACCAGGCGCTGGCGACCCTCGAGCGCTACAAGGCCCGCCTCGACGAGGTGACCGGCACGCTGTCCGCGCTCGAGATCGAGGACCTCGTC
The DNA here is from genome assembly GCA_964521875.1 of uncultured Cellulomonas sp. Taxonomy (GTDB): domain Bacteria; phylum Actinomycetota; class Actinomycetes; order Actinomycetales; family Cellulomonadaceae; genus Cellulomonas. The sequence goes on from CAZFTZ010000370.1 coordinate 3,149, forward strand.
ACGGTGCGCGACGTCTCGGCGGTGGTGCAGCGGCTGGAGATGGTGCGCCGCATCAGCGAGGAGATCGACGGCTACGTCGTCGAGCTCGGCACCGACGGCCGACTGCTCGCGCTGCAGCTCGACGAGCTGATCGCCGGCTCGGGCGCCGACCGCGAGCTCGTCGTCCGCGACTACCTCGACACCGCGCGACGCGACGCCGACCAGGTGCAGCAGGCCCTCGCCGAGCTGACGTCCACCGAGCTGCTGGACCTGTCCCACATCGCCCGCGTGCTCGGGCTGCCGGGCGGCGACACCCTCGACGCCGCGGTCGCGCCGCGTGGCTACCGGCTGCTGTCCCGCGTGCCCCGGCTGCCGGGCGGCGTCGTCGACCGGCTGGTGCAGCACTTCGGCGCGCTGCAGAAGCTGCTCGCCGCCGGGGTCGAGGAGCTGATGGCCGTCGACGGCGTCGGCGAGCTGCGCGCCCGTACCGTGCGCGAGGGGCTGAGCCGGCTCGCCGAGTCGAGCATCCTCGAGCGGTACGTCTGACGCGGCACCCGCCGCGCCGCGTCAGACGCACCGGCTCGATCAGAGGTCCGGGAACAGCCCGCGCACGGTCTGGGCGCCGTCGACCAGGTAGGTCTGGCCGGTGACGTACGGCGCTTCGTCGGACGCGAGGAACAGCACCAGGCGCGCGACCTCCTCCGGCGTGCCGGCGCGGTGGGTCGGCGTCGCCGCCACCATCGCCTCGTAGAACCCGGGGATGTGGTGGAACGCCTCCGTCATCGGCGTCTCGATCCAGCCCGGCGCCACGGCGTTGACGCGGACGTTCTGGTCGGCGTACTCCAGGCCGGCGGACTTGGTCAGGCCGATCACGCCGTGCTTGGCGGCGACGTAGGCGCCCGAGCCCTTCTCGGGGACCAGGCCCGCCACCGAGGTCGTGTTGACGATGACGCCGCCGCCGGCGGACAGGAAGTGCGTCAGCTCGTACTTCATCGCGAGGAACACACCGCGCAGGTCGATCGCGATGTTGTGGTCGAAGTCGGCGGACGACATCGCGTGCAGCGGGGACGGCGGCGTGACCCCGCCCGCGTTGTTGAACGCGACGTGCAGGCCGCCGAACTCGGAGACGGCCGTCGTCACGAGGTTCGCGACGGACTCCTCGTCGGTGACGTCGACCCGCAGGGCGAGGGCACGGCCCCCGGCCTCGGCGATCTCGTGGGCGACCTCCTTGGCGGCCACCTCGTTGCGGTTGCCGAGGACGACGGCCGCCCCGGCCTTGCCGAACGCGAGGGCCGTCGCCCGGCCGATCCCGGTGGAGCCGCCGGTGATGGCGACCACCTTGCCGCTGAAGTCGTACGTCGCGCGTGCTGTGTTCACGATCGGTCTCCTTCGGTTCCTTCTCGATGGTTCAGGCGGTCTGGCCCGCGACGGCAGGAGCCGGCGCGTTCGCGCCGAAGAGCCGCAGTCCGAGCACGAACAGGGGCTTGCGCACGACGAGCAGCACGACGAAGGCGATGCCGAGCACCGGCAGCAGCAGCTTGCGGACCGTGGCGACGTACGCGTCGGTGAAGCCGAGGTTGATGAGCATCGAGACCGTGAGGATCACGAGGCCCATGACGACGGCCAGGACGAGGGTGCTGACGACGTAGGCGGCCCCGCCCTTCAGCCCGAGCCTGGCGGCCAGCGCGTCCGCCGCCGGCGGAACCGGGACGAGGTCGCCGAAGACGTAGCCGACGAGCGTGCTGAGGACGGTGCCAAGGACGATGCCCTGCCACGTCAGGGGGGCTTCGAGCAACGTGAGGATGGCAATGGTCAGGCACAGGCACATGACGAGGTTGGTCGCGCCGTTGAGGAACTGGCCGAGCGGCTTGCTCATGGAGATCTCCTTGGTCTGGTGCTGGACGTGGGTGTCGTTCGTCGGGCTGGGTCAGCCCTCGCGGTAGACCACGCCGGTGCCGCCGCGGGGGTAGTGCCAGGTGAGGACCCCCGCAGGGGCGACCTGGCGGCACGTGCCGCACTCGAGGCACGCCGCGGCCAGGACCCCGACGGTGCCGTCGGGCAGCTGGGTGTAGACGTGCGCGGGGCAGATCCGCACCAGGAGCGGACCGGCGCCGGTCGCGCGAGCCTTCTCCTGGTCGACGCTGATGTGCGGGTGCCCGTCGTCGGGCTCGAACCGGTTGCGGGCCAGCCGCTCGGTGACGGGCGGGGTGAGCGGGGTGAGCGGGGCAAGCGGGGTGGGGTCGGCCATGGTCACAGCGCTCTCGTCGCGGCCAGGGCGTCACGGACCACCCGGGCGATACCGATGGGTGACGTCTTCAGGGCGCCGAGGGCCGTGGGCACCAGGTGCCGGCGCGGCCTGGTGTCGAGGTCGTAGACGCCGTGCAGCGCGTCGGCGAGCACCTGCCCGTAGGTCCCGTACAGACGCGGGTTCTCGAGGAACGAGGGCGCCTTGGCGTAGGTCGCCATGTCGCGGCCGACGAAGGACGCGGCGAGCTCCGCCTCGTAGCGGGACAACGCGGCACGCGACGTGTCGCCGGCGGCCAGCGCCGCGTCGACGGCGGTGGCCGCGGCGACCGCCGAGCCGGCCGCCAGGTCCATGCCACGCACCGTGAAGCCGGTGTTGAGGGTGAAGCCGGCGGCGTCGCCGACGACGAGCAGGCCGTCGCGCACCAGGTCGTGGACCATCGCCCGGCCGCCCTCGGCGACGAGGTGGCACCCGTACTCCAGCAGCTCGCCGCCGCGCAGCAGCGGTGCGACGGCCGGGTGGGCGAGGAACCGGTCGTGGACGTCCGACGACGAGCGGCCGCGGGCGACCAGGTCGTCGAGCCGCAGCACCACGCCGACGGAGATCGACTCCCGGTTCGTGTAGAGGAACCCGCCACCGCCGATGCCGTCGGTGCAGTCGCCGACGACCGCGTAGGCGACCCCCTCGTCCCCGGTGAGCGCGAATCGGTCCTCGATCGTCGTGCGGGACAGCCCGACGACCGACTTCACGCCGACCGCGAGGTGCTCGAGCGGCTCCGTCGGCCGGAACCCGGCCTCCCGGCTGACGAAGGAGTTGACGCCGTCCGCGGCGACGACGACGTGTGCTCGCAGCTCGTCGTCCCCGGCCCGGATGCCGACCACTCGCTCGCCGTCGACCAGCAGCGCGTCGACCCGCACCCCCGGCATGACGACGGCGCCGGCCTGCTCGCACTGCTCGGCCAGCCAGGGGTCGAGCCGGGCGCGCAGCACCGTGACGGCGTTGGCGGGCTCCGCGAGCCGCTCGTCGCGGTAGTCGACGTCGACCGAGGAGGTGGGGTTGAGGAAGCTCAAGCGGTTGCGCGTGATGCGCCGCTCCACCGGAGCCCGCTCGGCGAAGCCCGGGAACACCTGCTCCATCACCCGGCAGTACAGGACCCCGCCGGACAGGTTCTTGCTCCCCGGTGCGGTGCCGCGCTCGACGAGCAGCACGCTGCGGCCCGCGCCGGCCAACCGGTAGGCCGTCACGCATCCGGCGATACCGGCGCCGATGACGATGACGTCGAAGTCGACGTCGACGGGCTCTGCCGTCATCGCAGCGACTCTCCTCTCAGGAATGTGGGCATGGTGGTGCGCCGGTGGGCGGGAGCGCGTCCCGGCGGACGCCTTCCGCCCCCCCGCCGGCCGGGTGAGGGATCGCGATCGGGGAGGAGCGACCCTCGTCCGGCTCGCCGGCGCTAGTGAGCTGCCGGCGTGTTCTGCAGGGTCGCGACGACGTGGCGCGCGGCCACCCGACCCGAGGTGTGGGCGAACCCGTTGGCGGTGCCGGGGACGTCCATGTTGTAGGTGTCGCCGTACAGGCCCGAGGCCTCGTGCCCGGCCGCGTACAGCCCGGGGATCGGCCGGTAGTCCTGGTCGACCACCTGGAGGTTGCCGTTGACCCGGATGCCGCCCGTCGACGCCAGCGCGCTCGACGTCATGTTGATCGCGTAGAACGGGCCCTGCCGCAGCGGTCGCAGGTACTTGGCACCCTTGAAGAACAAGGGGTCGTCACCGCTGTCGCAGGACGCGTTGTACTCGGCGACCGTCACTGCCAGCACGGCGGGGTCGACCCCGATCCGTGCGGCCAGCCCTTCGACGGTGTCCGACTTCCAGGCGATGCCGTCGGCGACGTCCTGGTCCAGCTCGGTGCGCAGCCGCGTCAGCTTCTGCCCGAACCGGATGAAGTCGCCCTGGCCCACCTCCGAGCCGTCCGCGACGAGGCGCTCGATCGTCGCCTCGTCGATCAGCGAGAAGACGACGGCGTGCGGCTGCTTGCCGAACACGTTCCCGGCGTCACCGACCGCCAGGGCGATCTCCTCGTTGACGAAGCGCTTGCCCGTCAGGTTGACCCAGAGGCCGGGCTGGAAGCCGGCGGCGCCGGAGTGCGAGCCGAGTGCCTTGCCGCGAGCGCCGGCGGCGATGAGCATCGCGCCGATGCTCTCGGTGTCGGCCCCCACCTCGAGGGCCATCGCCAGGCCGTCACCGACGTTCTGCGTCGGCACCGGCTGGTCCATCTCGCGGGCCGTCAGCGGGTACCAGGAGTACTTCGCGACGAGGTCGAGGTTGTTGCCGAAGCCGCCGGACGCCAGCACGACGGCCTTGCCGCCGACGCGGATCTCGTTGCCGTCGCCGTCCTCGGCGACGACCCCGACGACGGCGCCGTCGGACGTGATGAGGCGGCGGGCGCGCGTCGAGGTGAAGATGTCCACCCCGGCCTTCTCCACGGCGGCGAGCAGCACCTCCTGGCACCGGGCGCCGAGCCCCTCGGGACGGTGGAACGTGTAGAGCTCGTTCGGCTGGTCGTACGCGTAGATGGTGACGTCGGTGTACTCGATGCCGAGCGACGTGTAGAGGTCGATCGTCTCCCACGCGTTCTCGACGAACATCCGCACGACGTCCGGGTTGCACCGGAAGTGGCTGTACTCGTGGTAGCGCCGGAAGGCCTCGCCCTTCGTCGGGAAGTGCTTGCCGGCGTCCTTGGGTACCCCGCGTGCCTTCTGCTCGCTCGACTCGAACGCGGCGGTGCCCTCCGCGAAGATCGAGGTGCCGCCGGTTTGCGGCATCTTCTCGAGGATGACGACGCTGAGCCCCGCCTGGGCCGCGGTGAGCGCCGCCGACTTGCCGGCCGCACCGCCCCCGACCACCACCAGGTCGTACTCGGCGTCGAACGCGTCGTCCTGCGTCTGTTCTGACATCTCGTTCCTCCCTCGAACCGTCAGGCGCCGAGTGCTGCGGTGAGCGCCGGGACGACCTGGTAGAGGTCGCCGACGATCCCGTAGTCGCAGTGCCGGAAGATGGGCGCTTGCGCGTCCTCGTTGATCGCGACGATCGCCTTCGCTCCGCGAACGCCGGACATGTGCTGGGGCTGGCCGGACAGGCCGACCGCGACGTACAGCTGCGGCGCGATCTGCTGGGTCGACGACCCGACGACGTGGCTGCCGTCGAGCCACCGCATGTCCTCGGCGACGGGCAGGCTGCAGGCGACCGCTGCGCCCAGGGCGCCCGCGAGCCGCTCGATCAGTCCGAGGTCGTCCCGCGCCCGCAGGCCGAGCCCGATTCCGACCACTCGCGCGGCCGTCGCCAGCGCAGCGTCCGTCGCGTCGGACGCGGTGGTGGCCACGACGCGCAACGTCCCGTCGGCCGCGACTGCCGCCTCGCGGACCGGGGCGTGGCCCGCACCAGCCGCCGGCTCGTCGGCCGCCTCGACGATGCCGGCGAGCGGCCCGGCCACCTCGACGGTCTCGACGACGCGGCCCTCCGCCTCGTCGCGGTCCACGACGAGCAGGTCGCCCTCGACGGTCACGGTGCGGACCGCGGAGACGGTCGGTGCACCGAGGCGGGCTGCGACGGCGCCGAGCAGCACTCGCGCGGCCGGGTCCGCGGTCGACAGCAGCACACGCGGCGCCGCGGCGCCGGCGTCGGCCGCGAGCGTCGCGGCGCAGGCCTCGGCGGGTGTCCCTTCCGGCACCGGGTACCAGACCACCTCGTCGGGTCTGGCCGAGGCGGCCGCGTCCGCGACCGCGCGGCACCCGACCACCACCGCCGTGACGACGCCACCGAGCGGCCTGGCGATCGCGACGAGCGCACCGGCCTGGTCGTCACCCGTGACGACGATCCACGTGTTCACAGCTCTTCTCCCGCCTCGTTCCCCGACACCGGACTCACAGCACGCCGTCGGCGCGCAGCGCACCGACCAGCTGGGCGGCGGCCTGCGCCGGAGTGCTTCCGTCGAACACCCGCGAGCTCACCGACTCGGGCGGCCGGTGGCCTCGCATCTGCACCGCCGGCGCGGTGGCGACACCGAGCTCGGCGACCGTCACCGTCTCGACCGGCTTCTTCCGCGCGGTGAGCACGTCCTTCATCCCGGGCTTCTCCTGCTCGGCACGACGAGCGAGCGCGGCCAGCACCACCGGCCCGGTGACGGCCACCTCCTCGTCGCAGCCGCCGTTGCGCCGGTGGACCCGCAGCGCGCCGCCCTCGGTGCTCGCGTTCTCGACACCGGCCAGGGCGGGCCAGCCGAGGGCGCCCGCGAGGGCACCCGGCACGGCGATCTCCCAGGCACAGTCGCCGACGACGACGAGTCCGACGTCGCCGACCCGCCGCACCGCGGCGGCCAGCGCCTGCGCCTTGGTGGCGGCGTCCGCCGCCGGGTCCAGGTCCGTGATCACCAGGGTGCGGGCGGCGCCGCGTGCCGCCGCCCAGGCGGTGTCCCCGCCGCCGAGCGTCAGCCCGACGATCTCGTCGTCGGCACCCGCGGCGGCCCGCGCGACGAGGGCGGCGACGGGGTCGTCGTCGCTCACCGCAGGCTGCGCGCCGCGCCAGTCCAGCCGGCCGTCGGCACCGACCCGTGCGTCCTGCGGGTCTCTCGCCCACTTGAAGGCGACGACGATCCTCATCCGAGCGGATCCTTTCGACTCCCGGCCCAGCCGGCTCTCCGTGCACGCCGGCATGCCCGGCGACCTTGTGAGAATCCTCACAAGCACGTGGACGTCGCCGTTAGCGCCTTCCGGATACGAGCCCGCGCCGATCGGATACACCTGGGAAGCCGAACGGATACCCGTCCCGGCCTGCCGGGGACCTTCGGACCTGAGCCGGCCCGGAACCCCCACCTACCGTCGGCGTATGGACGACGTCGAGCAGCACGACCACCTGGTGGTCCGCCTGGTCGAGCTCGCCGACGTCCTGCGCTGGTCGGACCGCTTCGAGCCGACGTTCCTGTCCGGGCTGGACGTCGTGCGGCGCACGGTCGGCGCACGGCTCGCCCCCGCGTACCTCCTCGACGAGCGGGAGACGACGCTCGACCTCATCGCCACCGACGACGAACGCCGCGTCATCGGCGACGAGTGGACGCACCTGCCGGCGAGCGTGCACGCCCGCCGGCCGTGGGTGAACCCCGAGCGTCGCTACCCGGTGCGCGTCGAGGACCACCTCGACGACGAGGGCTACACCGCGATCCCGGCGGGGTTCCGGGCCTGGGCCGGGCTGGCGAGCGTGTGCGTGCCGATCGTCACCGACGACCGCCACCTCGGCGACATCATCCTGGTCTTCGCTCCGGGCACCCATCTCGACGACCGCCGGCTCGACTTCCTGGCGGCGGCCGGGCGCATCCTCGGCACCGCCGTGCACCGCACCCGGATCGCGCGCCGCGAGCGCGAGCTGGCGGCCCTCGAGGAGCGCCGCATGATCGGCGCGGAGATCCACGACGACCTCGCCCAGCAGGTGTCGAGCGTGCGGCTGCGCGTCGGGGCGCTGGCGGAGGCCTACCGCAGCGGCAACCGGGTCGCGGTGGAGCAGGGCCTGGCGGTCATCGAGTCGACCGTCGCCTCGCTCAACTCCGCGCTGCGCCGCGACATCCTGGCGCTGCGACAGACGTCGCGCAGCGGCGAGCAGTCCTTCACCGCCGAGCTGCGTGACATCGCCGACCGCTTCGCCGAGCACTGGGGCATCCCCACGGTCGTCGACGCTGCGGAGCCCGGCGCCGACGTCGTCGTGCCGCCGCTGGTCGAGGGCCAGCTGCTGCGGGTGGTCCACGAGGCGCTGACGAACGTCGGCCTGCACGCCGAGGCGAGCAAGGCCACCGTGCGGACCGAGGCGACCCCTGCCTGGATCCGCGCCGAGGTGGAGGACGACGGGGTCGGCTTCCTCGAGACGGAGGTGCCGCGCACGCGGCTCGGCCTGCGGATCATGCGGGAGCGGATCGAACAGGTCGGCGGCCGGCTGGAGGTGCGGTCCCGGACGAGCGGCGGGACGTTGGTGCGCGCCGAGATCCCGCTGACGGGCTCGTGGCGATGAGCCCGACGGGCACCGCTCGCCAGGCGCCGGTCGACGTCCTGGTCGCCGACGACCACACGCTGTTCCGCGAGGGCCTGGCCGCGCTGATCCAGCAGTGGGACGGCTTCCGGCTCGTCGCCACCGCGTCGGACGGCCAGGAGGCGATCGAGCTCACCCGCAAGCACCGGCCGGGACTGGTCCTGATGGACGTGCGGATGCCGCGCGTCGGCGGCGTCGAGGCGACGCGCACCATCACGGCCGCCGACCCCCGGGTCCGTGTCGTCATCCTCACGATGTCCGACTGCTCCGAGGACGTCTTCGCCGCGCTGCGCGCCGGCGCCCACGGCTACGTCGTCAAGGACGTGTCCGCCGATCGCCTCCACGCCTGCCTGACCGGGGCGCTGTCCGGCGAGGTGGTCCTGTCCAGCGCCGTGGCCTCGTGCGTCATGAGCGAGTTCTCCACCCCGCCGAGCCCCGAGGTCACGCCCGAGCACGACGCGCTCACCGGGCGCGAGCACGACGTGCTGACGCTGCTCGTCGACGGGCTGACCAACGAGCAGATCGGCCGCACGCTGCACCTCAGCGAGCCGACCGTGAAGAAGTACCTCGGCTCGGTCATGACCAAGCTGCACGCGAAGAACCGCGTGCAGGCAGCGGTCTACGGTGCCCGACGAGGGATCGTGTAGCCGTCAGCCGAGCTGGAACACCACCGGCCCGCCGGACGTCCCGGCGAGCGCGACCGACGCCTGGTAGGTGCCGGGCTTCGGCTCCGGCAGGCCGGTCGGGCAGCCCTCGGCCGACCGCACCCGGTTCCACGCCACCTGCGTGGTGTCCGTCATCCCGGGGGACAGCAGCAGCGAGCGCGCCGGGGAGTCGGCCGGGGCACAGTCCCTGGACGACCAGATCCGGTCGTTGCCGGAGACGATCACCACCTCGCGCTGCAGCTCGCCGGCGTCGACGACGCATGCCGTGGCGCCGGCGTTCGTGATGGTGATGGTGAACGTCGGGCTGACCCCGGCGGCCACCTGCGTCTGGTCTGCGGCGATGCCGACGGTCAGCGTGGGCGGGACGCAGTCGGGGACGCCCGGCGGTGGCGCGGCGGTGGTGGTCGTCGGCACGGTGGTCGGTGTGTCGACGGCCGCCGCGAGGTCGTCGTGCCCGGTGCGGTTGAGCAGCCACAGCACCAGCGCGACGAGCAGCAGCAACGGGATGCCGAGCACGACGACGCGCCGGCGCCAGTAGACGCTCGACGGCAGCCGCTGTTCCGACACGCTCGCACCTCCGCGCTCGACGCTAGCGGGCGCCGCAGCGCGGCGGACGGCAGGCGCGCCGCCCTACAGCTCGAGCCGGACGATCGCGCGACCGGGCCGTGGCCGGGCGACGACCTCGAACCCGGCGGCGCGGAACAGGGACAGCGTGCCGCGGTAGAGGTCTGCCGCGACCGCCTTGCGGCCGGCGGTGTCCACCGGGTAGCCCTCGAGCCAGCCGGCACCGCCGGACCGCGCGTGGTCGATCGCCCCGGCGAGCAGGGCGCCGGCGATGCCGCGGCGCCGGTAGCCGGGGCGCACGACGAAGCACGTCACCGACCACACCGCGGGGTCGTCGGCCGCGGTGGCGGGCGAGGAGGTCGAGGCGCCGGTGTGCAGCCGGCCGAACCGTGAGCGCGGCGCGACCGAGCACCAGCCGACCCGCTCCCCGCCGAGCGTGGCGATGACGCCGGGCGAGGGTGTGCGGCGCAGCTCGACGGTGAGCAGCTCGCGTCGCTGCGCGTCGTCGAGCGCCTCGAACTGGGCGACCGGCATGCGGTCGAACTGGCACCAGCAGTGGGCCGCGGCGCCGCGCGTACCGAAGATCTCGTCGAGCTCCTCGACGGAGCGGCAGCCGGCGGTGTGCACCTCGGGGAACACCGGCGGCGCGAACGGCGTGGGCACACCGGCGGTGCCGAGCGTCATCGACGTGCCCGGCAACCGGCCGCCCCTGCGAGTCGAGGCTCCCTCGACCATGCTCCGAGCGTAGGTGGTGGGAGCGCGTCCCTTCTCGTCGAGGGCGGAACCCGCTCGCCGCGCGGGAGAAGATGACGGATGTGGACGCGCTGCTCGACTGGTTCGACGAGCACGCACGCGACCTGCCGTGGCGGGCGCCGGACCGCACCCCGTGGGGCGTACTGGTGAGCGAGGTGATGCTGCAGCAGACGCCGGTGTCGCGCGTCGAGCCGGCCTGGCGGGCGTGGCTGGCGCGCTGGCCCGCCCCGGCCGACCTCGCCGCCGCCTCGCCCGGCGACGCGGTGCGCGCCTGGGACCGGCTCGGCTACCCGCGCCGGGCGCTGCGGCTGCACGCCTGCGCGGTGGCGGTCGTCGAGCGGCACGGCGGCGCGGTGCCCGACGACGAGGCGGCGCTGCGGGCGCTGCCCGGGGTCGGTGCGTACACCGCGGCGGCGGTGGGCGTGCTCGTCGGGCGGCCTCCCGGC
>CAZFTZ010000371.1:0-6673 GCA_964521875.1 uncultured Cellulomonas sp.
GAGCCGGCCTCCACTGCCGCGCCGGCGCCGGCCCCGGCTGCCGCGCCCATGCCGGCCCCGCGCGTCGTCGCCCAGGGTCTCGAGGGACCGGCGCAGCGTGTCCCGCTGCAGTACTCCGCACCGTCGTCGGACGGCGACGGCGCGGTGGTGACCAGCGGCGACGCCGCCGGCCGCCGTGCCGCCGCTGGTGTCCCGAGCCATTCCGGCGCCCCGGCGTCCGGTCCGGCCGCCACGGCCGGCGGGCCGAACCGGGAGGCGCGGCGCAAGGCCGCCAAGCAGACGAAGAAGCGCCACTGACTCGTCAGCCCACCTCGAGGGCCGTCGCGCGCCACGCGCCGCGATGTGCCTCGAGCCGCAGCGCGATCGCCCGCACCCGGCGTCCGTCGTCGACCACCGCAGTCGCCTCGACCAGGTGCTCGTGGAGGATGCACACCCTCACACCGCGCACCGCGGGTGGCCGTCCGGGTACCGGGACGGCCGTGTGACGGGTGAGCGCGGCGCGGTTGCGCAGCACGTCGAGCACGCCGGGGGCTAGCCATCGGGCGAGCTGCGCGGCCGGCCGGCGCCCGGCGATCACCTCGACGCTGGCACCGGCGAGACGCCGCGCGACGAGCGACGGGTCCGCCTCCGGTGCGGCGCCACGGCTGTCGTCGCCCTCGTCCGGTTCCAGCGACCTGTCGTCGATGCGGAGAACGCGGATGCGCTCCGCCAGCGTCGGAGGCCGCCCGGCCGGTGGTGCCGTGGCCGTCCGGGGTCGGACCGGCGCGAGTGCCGGCACCAGCCGCACCCGCGGCCGCTCCGCCACGCCGGCCCCGGCGAGGGCCGGTCCGCCCGACGACGCCGGCCGGCTCTCACAGCTCGTGGGCGTCGTCGTCACGTGCGGCGGGCCCACCACCGTCAGGCGCGGCGCGCTCGCAGCCTGTCGTGCCGTCGCCGGTCGGTGCGTCCCGACACCGGCGAAGAACACCTCTGCGGCGGTCTCGGGCGTCGCCTCGGCGAGCGCGGTCATCGGGCCACCGCCACTGGGACGACGAGCACCTGTCCGGGGAGGATGCGGTCGGGATCGGGCCCGATCGTCGCGGCGTTCGCCGCGTACCACGCGGGCCAGGCGGCCGCGACCTGAGCGTCGCCTGCACCGGCGGGCAGGTGACGTGCGGCGATGTCCCACAGCGTGTCGCCGCGGTGCACGACCACCGTCGCGCCGTCCGCCGTGACGTGCGGCGCCGATGCCGACGGCCGACCGTGCGGCACGGGCAGCGCGTCGGGTGCCACGTCTCCGATCGTCGTGACCGCGGGCGAGGGTGCGGTCGTCGGTGCGGCGCTCGGCGGCGCCCACGCCGGGGTGGACGTACGCACCGCGTTCGGGGCGTCCGTCGGCGTCGCCGACCCACGGGCCGCCGCCACCGGGGTCGGGACGTCGGCGTGTCCCGCCGGAACGTCGTCGACCGGAGCGCCGGTCGACGTCGACGTCGGCGTGGGCAGGGCGCGACCGTCGCCGGACGGTACCGGTGCCGACGTGCCGCCAGTCAGCGCCCATCCCAGGTCGGTGCCCGGGGCGGGCGAGGCGGGACCGCCCGAGGACGCCGGCGCCGGAGCGTCGTCGGCCACCCATCCCAGGTCGAGCGCGACGCCGTCGGCCACGACGGTCGCCACCGGCGCCGGGCTCGTCGTCGGCGCCGGGGCCGCCGCGGACGCCGCCGTCACCGACGCGGCACCGAGCCCCGTTGCGACCACGACCACCATCGCCTGGCGCACCACCGCCGGAGCGAACCGATGCACCCACGACTCGCCGCGCCGCCACGCGAAGCCCGCGCTGCGCACCACGAGGCACGCCGACGCGACGGCGGCGGACAGCGCGAGCCAGGCCACCACCAGCGCTCCCGCCCCCAGCACCGCGAGCTCGACGAGCTCGTCGGCCCGCGCCGTACCGGCCACGGCGACGAGCGCCGCAACGCGGGTGCCCAGGGCGACTGCCAGCACCCCGCACACCACCGTGACCCCGCCGAGGGCGAGCGCGCGGCCCGCCGTCGTCCGGGGCGTCCCTGCCATGACGCCCATCGGAACTCCTCGCTCGTTCTGTTGTGATGCCGTTTGATGCTGTTTGGCATCGAACGGTGGTCATAGATGTAGCGGGGGCACGAGGCTCTGTCCAGCGCGATCACCCGTGTGGCTGACGGAGAGGCCGGTCGTTGACCCGGATGGCCCTGATCCGTCCCGCCGACCGGGCAATACGGTGGCGGACCGTGCGATGGGAGCGGTTGTTCTCCGACCTGGAGGCCCAGCTCGAGGCCGCGCGGGCCCAGGAGGCGCGGGTCGGCCTCGTCGAGCTGGTGCGTGCCGAGCGCGCCAGCACCCGGCTCTCCGACCGGCTGCGGGCCTCGGTCGGTCTGCCGCTACGGGTCCAGGTCGGGTTCCTGCCCGGGGAGGCGGACGCCGCCGTGGTGGGTGACCTGGTGGACGTCGGCGCCGACTGGCTGTTGCTCGCGGAGCAGCTCGGCGGGCGGGCTCTGGTGCCCCTGGCAGCGGTGCAGGCGCTCTCCGGGCTGGCGCCCTACGCCGCTCCCGAGGAGACGTCCGCCGTCTCGCGGCTCGGTCTGGGGCACGCGCTGCGCGCCCTCTCGCGGGACCGGGTGGACGCGGCCGTGTCGACCGAGGCGCGCACGCTCGTCGGGCGGCTGGACCGGGTAGGCGCGGACCACGTCGACGTCACGCCGGCGGCCGGGCCACCCTGGACGGTGCCGATCGCGGCGCTGCGGGTGGTGCGATCGCGATGAGTGCTCAGGCGTCCGTGGCAGCGGCGCCGTGCGAGCCGGCCCGGGACCGGGTCTGCTCGTACATCCGCTCGATGTACCGCTCCAGCTCGCTGGCCTCGACCCGCCAGACCGCGCGACCGCCGATCTGGATCGCCGGCAGGTCACCCGACTTGACCAGCGAGTACGCCTGCTGCGCGGAGATGTTGAGGATCTCCTGCACGTCCGCGAGCGTGAGGAAGCGCGGTGCCATGCCCGAAGTGTGGCACGGGCGGCGGGCGATGCCCGGTCATCCACAGGCAGGCTCACGCACGTCCCGCCGTGCCGCCATCATCGCCACCACCCATGCCTGACGAGGAGACCCCGTGGACACGAGCACGCTCGACCTGCCGGTGCCGGTGGCGGCGCGGCTGCGCCGCCCGGGATGGCGTGACCCTCGGTTGCTGGCCGGACTGGCGCTCGTCGCCGCGTCGGTCGCCCTGGGGTCGTGGGCGCTGCGGGCGGCCGAGCGCACCGTGCCGGTGTACGTGGCGCGCGAGACCACGGTTCCTGGCACCGCGATCGACGCCGGCTCGCTGGCCGTGGCGGACGTCCGGCTCGGCACCGTCGGCCTCGACCGCTACCTGCGAGCCGACCGGCCGCTGCCGGACGGTGCCGTCGCCCTGCGCGTCGTCGATGCGGGCGAGCTGGTCCCCGCCTCCGCGGTCGGGTCCGCCGACGACCTCGCGCTGCGACCCGTCTCGGTCCCGGTCTCCGGCCAGGTGCCGGAGGCGGTCCACGCCGGTGCGCGGGTCGACCTGTGGTTCAGTCCCAAGGCCGCGTCCGACGAGCCCGCGGTGCCCTCGCAGCTCGCCGAGGCGCTGACGGTCGCGGAGGTGGACCGCCCGCAGGGCGCGCTCGCCGCCGGCGGCACGACGACCGTCCACGTGCTCGTCCCCACGAGCCAGCTGCCGGACGTGCTGGGAGCGCTCGCCGCTGCCGGACGCGTCGACGTCGTCGCCGTGCCGGGGAGCTGACGTGGCGCTCGGGGTGCTGTGCGCCGTGCAGGGGCCGGCCGAGGCGGCGCTGGTGCAGGCCGTCGACGCCTCGGGCCGGCTGGCAGTGACTCGCCGCTGCGCCGATCTGGTCGAGCTGCTGGCGGCCGCCGAGGCGGGCCTGGGCCGGCTGGCCCTGGTCTCGGCGGAGCTGGACCACCTGGACCGGGAGGCCGTCGCCGCACTGCACCACGCGGGTCTGAGAGTGGTGTGCGTCGCCGACCAGTCGCGCCCGTGGCTCACGGACCGCCTCGCCGCGTGCGGCGCGGACCTCGTCGTGCCGCCGCCCGCCGACACGGCCGCCGCCCGCGACGTCGTCGAGCGTGCCGGAGCGCTGCTGGACGCTGCCGTCCCGGACAGCCTCGCCGGGTGGGACGTCGCGCCCACCGCGCCGGCGCGTCGTGGCCGGCTGGTCGCCGTCTGGGGTCCCACCGGCGCGCCGGGCCGCACCACCGTGGCGGTCAACCTCGCGGCCGAGCTCGCCGCGCTGGGTCGCAGCACGCTGCTGGTCGACGCGGACAGCTACGGCGGCACGGTCGGGCAGGTCGTCGGGCTGCTCGACGAGGCTCCGGGCATCGCCGCCGCGGCGCGGGCCGCGCTCCAGGGCACGTTGGACACCGAGGCGCTCGCGCGACTGGCGCCGTTGGTCTCGCAGGGCCTGCGCGTGCTGTCCGGTGTCTCGCGCGCCGACCGGTGGACCGAGCTGCCCGGCGCCGCGCTCGACGCGGTGTGGGGCGGCGCCCGTGGGCTCGCCGAGTGGACCGTCGTCGACACCGGCTTCTGCCTGGAGCGAGACGAGGTCCTCAGCTACGACACCCGCGCACCGCAGCGCAACGCGGCGACCCTCTCCGCGCTCGAGGCCGCCGACGCGGTGGTCGCGGTCGGTGCCGGTGACCCCGTCGGGGTCGCGCGACTGGTGCGCGGCCTCGCGGAGCTGACGGAGCTCGGGTTGAGCGCGACGCGACTCGTCGTCGTCAACCGGGTGAGGGCATCGGTGAGCGGCCGGGAGCCGCAGCGTGCGGTCGCCGCGGCGCTGTCCCGATACGCGGGGGTGGGGGAGGTGCTGGTCGTGCCCGACGACCGCCCGGCCTGCGACGCCGCGCTGCTGGAGGGCCGGACGCTGCGCGAGTGCAACCCGTCCGGCGCGGCCCGCAAGGCGCTCGCGGGGCTGGCGGCGCGGCTCGCCGCGACGGTCCCGGTCGGCTGACCGGCGCCCGGGCACACTGGGCGGGTGCGCGTCTACCTGCCCGCGACCCTCGACCAGTTGCCGTGCGAGCAGGTCGGTCCCGGCCGCGCCCACGCGGTGACACCGGAGCTGCGGGCCGGGTTGCCGGGGGAGGACGACGAGGGCTGGGAGTACGCCGCGCTGCTGGCGGCGGCCGACGACGCGCTGGCGCTGCTGGGCCGCCATCCTGCCTCTCCACGACTGCGTGTGGTGCTGGCCGCGGACGTCCCGGAGGGGCTCGTCGACGCCGGGACCGGGCCCGACGAGCCGGCCAGCGCGGTCGAGCTCGTCGCGGGAGTCGCCTGGGGAACGGTCGTCAGCGTCCACGTGGACGAGCCGGACGCGGCGCCCGACGTCGTCGCCGCGCTCGCCGGCGACCTCGCCGCCGAGGAGCGGCTCGTGGAGCGCGAGCTGCTCTGGTACGACGTGACGGAGGTCGGGCGCATCCCCTCCTGACCAGCGGGGTGCGGCCGTGAGCCGGTTTGGTCCAGCCCCGGCGCTCCGGTAGTCTTGCCCGCCGGTACGACCTCCGGTTGCGCCTCCCGATCCTCTCGTGGGTGGGCGGACGTGTCCCGGTGGTTATACCCCCATGGGGTATGGTGTAACTGGCAGCACGAGGGATTCTGGTTCCCTTAGTCTAGGTTCGAATCCTGGTACCCCAGCGTGTGACCTGCACGGTCGCGGCTCTCGGAGTCGATCGGCTAGCATGATCACTCCCGCGGGACGCGAGTCCCGTGGCGCGACAGGCCCCCGTTGTGTAGCGGCCTAGCACGCCGCCCTCTCACGGCGGTAGCGCCGGTTCGAATCCGGTCGGGGGTACAACAAGGCCCGGTCACCACGGTGACCGGGCCTTCGTCGTTCTCGGGGATCGTCAGTCCGCGGTGCGGCGGAGCACCTCGGTGAGCCGGTTGGCGGCGCTGACGACGGCGGCGGCGTGCAGCCGGCCGGGCTGGCGGGACAGCCGCTCCACGGGGCCGGAGACCGACACCGCGGCGACGACGCGCCCGGAGGGGCCGCGCACCGGCGCGGACACCGACGCGACACCCACCTCGCGCTCGGACACCGACTGCGCCCAGCCGCGGCGGCGCACGCCGGACAGGATCGTCGCGGTGAACTTGGCGCCCTGCAGCCCGCGGTGCAGCCGGTCCGGCTCCTCCCAGGCGAGCAGGATCTGCGCGGCCGAGCCGGCCAGCATCGTCAGCGTCGCCCCGACCGGGATCGAGTCGCGCAGGCCGACCGGACGCTCGGCCGCGGCAACGCAGATCCGCATGTCGCCCTGGCGGCGGTAGAGCTGCGCGGACTCGCCGGTGTGGTCGCGCAGCGCCGCGAGCACGGGTCCGGCGGCGGCCAGCAGCCGGTCCTCGCCGGCGGCGGTCGCCAGCTCGGAGAGCCGGGGGCCGAGGACGACCCGGCCGTGCTGGGCGCGCGCGCCGCGGCGGTGGTGCTCCAGGGCGACGGCGAGGCGATGGGCGGTGGGGCGGGCGAGGTGGGTGGCCGTCACCAGCTGGGCGAGCGTGGCGGGTCCGGCCTCGAGGGCCGAGAGGACCGCCGCCGCCTTGTCCAGGACGCCGACTCCGCTAGAGTTGTCCATAGGTCGATATTGGTGTCTCGACTGCTGAGATGCAAGTCCGGACGTGAGACGCCTCGGCCGGCCGGCGGGCCGC
>CAZFTZ010000372.1:0-6821 GCA_964521875.1 uncultured Cellulomonas sp.
TCGGCGCGATCGCCGGCGTTCCCTCCACGTCCCCCGGCCTGCTGCGGCACGCCGCGGACCGGGTGGTGCGGCACTTCGTCGACCACGGCGCGCCCGACGAGCGTGGCCTGCTCACCATGGGCTGGCACCACGAGTGGCGCCCGCTGGCGCAGTCGTACTCCGGGCCGAGCTCGCCGTACTGGGCGGCCAAGGGCTTGCTCGGCCTGAGCCTGCCTGCCGACCACCCGGTGTGGGCGGCGCCGTCCGAGCCGCTGCCGGCGGAGTCGCAGGACTCGCTGTTCACCGTCGCGCCGGCCGGCTGGGTGGTCTCCGGGACGGCCGCCGACGGCGTGGTGCGCATCGCGAACCACGGCACCGACCACGCCACCGCCGGAACGCTTGTCGGCGACTCCCCGGCGTACGCCCGCATCGGCTACTCCACCGCGACCGCCCCGTTGCTCGACGAGGAGGCCTGGCTCGCCCCGCTCGAGCAAGCCGTGGCGCTCGTCGACGCGGAGGGCCGGCCGACCCACCGGGCCGCGATGACCCTGCTCGGCACGCGCGTCGAGGACGGTGTCGGCATCGCCGGCTCCCGCGCCCTCGCGCACTGGCTCACCCCGGTGGCCACCTCCCAGCTGCACGGCTCCGGCCGATCCGGTGACGTGACCCCGGCCGGCACGCTGACGGTGTTCTCGCTGGTCCGGGGGCCGTGGGAGCTGCGGCTCGCACGGGTGGACGGGCTCGCGGACGGCGTGGCAGAGGCCGACCTCAGGCTCCGCTTCGGTGGCTGGCCCCTCGTCGGCGACGGCGTGCGGCCGGGCGACACCGGAGAAATCACCCTCGGCGCCCTGACCTCGACGCTCGTCGCGGTCGTCGGCGTTGCGCACGCGGACGTCGTCGTGCGCGGGGACGCAAGTCCGCTGGGGGATCCGGCACACGTGCCTACGCTCACGTTCCCCGTCGGGGAAGGAGTGTGGGTCGCGGCCCTCGTCGGCCTGTCCGGCGCAGGGTCGACGCAGGAAGAGAGATGCCGTGCCGAGCTGCTCGAGCGGGACGGTCGTCTCGACGTGGTGGTGACCTGGCCGGACGCCGTCCGCACCAGCAGCCACCTGGCCGTGCAGGCACCCGGGCATGCTGCCTAGGCAACCCGGTTCGTGGTACCAGGCCCAACGACGGGCCCTGATTGCGAAGGAGCAAGGATGAAGCGCTCGATCCCCGCCGTGGCCGGCCTGGCCGCCGCGGTCTCGCTGCTGCTCACCGCCTGCGGCGGAGGCAGCGGCACCGACAGCCCGTCCTCGGCCGCGCCGAGCGGCAGCAGCGCCGCCCAGACGTCGGAGTCCGCCGAGCCCGTCGAGCTGACGCTCTCCGGGTGGAGCCTGTCGACCACGCCCGAGTTCCAGACGCTGGCCGACGCGTTCCACGCGGCGCACCCGAACGTGACCATCACGCTCAAGGAGTACGACGCGTCGCAGTACAACACCCTCGTCACCGCGGACCTCGCGGCCGGCAGCGGGCCGGACATCATCACCCAGAAGGAGGTCAAGTACGTCCCGACCTTCCAGGCGGGCGGCCAGCTCCTCGACGTGAGCGACCTGGTGTCGCAGCTCCCCGACGGCATCAACGGCGTCAAGTCGTACGAGGTCGACGGCAAGCAGTACGCGATCCCCTACCGCAACGACTCGTGGGTCCTCTTCTACAACAAGGACCTGTTCGACAAGGCGAAGGTCGCGTACCCGGACGGCACGTGGACGTGGGACGACTACGCGACCGCCGCGAAGGCGCTCGCGACCGCCCTGCAGGCCGGTGGCAACGCCACGGTGTTCGGCACCTACGAGCACTCCTGGCAGTCGACGCTCCAGGGCTTCGCGAACGCGCAGGCTCCTGACGGCGGCATCCTCACCGGCACGTACGACTACATGAAGCCGTACTACGAGCGCGTCCTGGACCTGCAGTCGGCCAAGGCCCAGGTGGACTTCGGCAGCATCTCGACCAACAAGCTGACCTACCAGGGCCAGTTCGGCAAGCAGACCGCCGCCATGATGCCGATGGGTTCGTGGTACGTCGCGACCCTGATCGCCCAGCAGAAGTCCGGCGACGCGGACACGTTCAGCTGGGGCTTCGCCCCGATCCCGCAGTACGACTCGTCCACCACCGGCACCGACAACACCCCGGTGACCTTCGGTGACCCGACCGGCTTCGGCATCAACGCGAAGATCGACCAGAAGAAGGTCCAGGCCGCGAAGGACTTCCTCCTCTTCGCCGCCTCGGCCGACGCCGCGAAGGCCCTCGCCGCCATCGGCATCACCCCGGCCCTGACGAACGACGACGTCGCGTCGACCTACTTCGCGACCGAGGGCGCCCCGACGGACGACCTGTCCAAGTTCGCCTGGACCACGCACGACACCCACGCCGAGAACCCGACCGACAAGAACACCGCGGCCGTGCAGTCGATCCTCAACGACGCGCACACCGCGATCATGTCGGGCTCGTCCTCGATCGACGACGCGCTGGCCCAGGCCGCTCAGCGGGTCAAGGACGAGGTCGGCATCGGCTGACCGGTCACGGCTGACGCCGGCTGAGGCCGGCGCCCCCGCGGTACCGGCTGTCCCGGCCGGCGGCACCTGTCGCCGCCGGCCGGGACGGCAGGCCGCCCAGCACCGTCCCCACGAAGGAGTCCCCCCATGGCGAGCGTCATCATCGACGACGCCGGTCCCCGCGCCCGAGCGGTCCGGCCGCCCAAGAACCGCCGGTCCGGCGCCAAGCTGAAGCGACGCAACACGCTCATCGGGTGGAGCTTCATCCTGCCGAACTTCGTCGGCTTCGCCCTACTGACGCTGGTGCCGGTGCTGGCGCTGTTCTACATCTCGTTCACCAGCTGGGACGTGTTCGGCACGGCGAAGTGGCTCGGCCTGGCAAACTTCCGCCGCCTGCTGCACGACGCGAGCTTCCACACCGCGCTGTGGAACACCGTCTACTACGCGCTGGTCCACATCCCGCTGACGCTGGTGCTGTCGCTGGCGCTGGCGCTGCTGCTGAACCAGAAGATCCGCGGGGTCGCGTTCTTCCGCACTGCCGCGTTCTTCCCCTACATCACGTCGATCGTGGCGATCACGACGGTGTGGAACCTGCTGTTCAGCCCCGAGTACGGGCCGATCAACCAGCTGCTGCGGTTCGTCGGCATCGACAACCCTCCCGGCTGGACCAACTCCGCCACCTGGGCGATGCCCGCCGTCATCATCGTCGGCACCTGGCGTGAGATGGGCTACTACATGATCCTGTTCCTCGCCGGCCTGCAGACCGTGCCGAGAGAGCTGTACGAGGCCGCCCGGATGGACGGCGCCAACGCCTGGCAGCGGTTCTGGAACGTCACGATGCCCGGCATCCGCCCGACGACCTTCTTCGTCACCGTCATGCTGACGATCGGCTCGTTCAAGGTGTTCGACATCATCCTGCTGATGACCAACGGCGGTCCCGGTCAGGCGACGCTCGTGCTGAGCCAGTTCGTCTACCAGAAGGGCTTCGTCGAGTACCAGTTCGGGTACGCCTCAGCCGGATCCATCGTCCTGTTCCTCATCTGCATCGTCGTCACGATCGTGCAGTTCGTCGTGAACAAGCGGAGGAACGCCTGATGACGCTCGTCAACGGCGCGCCCGACACGCGCCTCGTCACCTCCGCCGCCGCCCGCCCGGGCGACGTCGCCGCGAAGCTCTCCCCCGCCAGGCGCGTGCTGCGAGCGGTGGGCTACCTCGCGCTGGTCGCCGCGGCCGCCGCGTTGCTGCTGCCGTTCTTCTGGATGCTGTCGAGCTCCCTCAAGGGCTCCAACGACGTCTTCACCATCCCGCTGCACTGGCTGCCGCCGGTGTGGAAGTGGGACAACTACGTGCACGTCTGGAGCCAGACGGACATGGGCACGTGGTGGAAGAACACCCTGCTGCTGTCCGTCGTGGTGACCTTCCTGCAGGTGCTCACCGGCTCGTTCGCCGCCTACGGCTTCGCCCGGATGAGGTTCCCGGGCCGGGACGTGCTGTTCCTGGTGTACGTCGGGACCATCGCGGTGCCGTGGCAGTCGTACATGATCCCGCAGTTCATCCTGTTCTCGAAGCTGCACCTGTCGAACACGCTGTGGTCGATCATCCTGCTGCAGGCGTTCGGTGCCTTCGGGGTGTTCCTCATGAAGCAGTTCTTCGAGTCCATCCCCGAGGAGCTGTCCGAGGCCGCCCGCATCGACGGCCTGTCCGAGTACGCGATCTACCGGCGGATCATGCTTCCGCTGTCGATGCCGGCCATCGCCTCCCTGACGCTGCTGACCTTCGTCAACACCTGGAACGACTACCTGGGCCCGCTGATCTACCTGCGCAGCCCCAACCTGTGGACCATCCAGCTCGGCCTGCAGTCGTTCATCAACAGCCTCTACGACCAGAACTACGCGCTGCTGTTCACCGGCCTGACGCTGTCGGTGGTGCCGATCGCCGTGATCTTCATGCTCGGCCAGCGCTACTTCGTCGAGGGCATCGCGACCAGCGGCCTCAAGGGGTGAGCCCGATGCGCCGGATCTCGCACGAGACGTGGACCACGGTGTTCTCCGTCGTCTACCTGGGGCTGGCGACCAACGCCCTGCTGCTCGTCGGCTGCCTGCCCATGGTCGTCGTGCTGCTCACCACCGACACCGCGGGCTCCTGGCCCCTGGTCGCCCTGCTCGTCCCGGTGACGGCCCCGGCGCTGTGCGCGGCGTTCGCGGTGTTCTCCGGGTACTCGGCCGACCCGACGATCGGCGTGGTGCGCACGTTCTGGAGGTCGTGGCGTGCGGCGTTCCGGCGAGCGGCCGGGCTCGGCGCGGTCGGCGCCGCCACGCTCGTCGTGCTGGGGGTCGACGGCCGGGTCGCCTGGGGCCGGCCGGCCGGCACGTGGGCGGTGCCCGTGCTGGCGGTGCTGGCACTGCTCGTCGTCGCGACCGGCCTGCTGGGCCTGGTCGCGCTGGCCGAGGCGCCACGGGCGCGGCTGCGCGACGTGCTGCGCGTGTGCCTGTTCCTCGCGGTGCGGCGCTGGTACCTCACGCTGGTCTCGTTGCTGGTGGTCGCCCTGCTGCTGACGCTGCTGAGCGCCAAGCCGGCCCTGGCGATCGGGCTGGCCGCCGCGCCGCTGCTGTACGTGATCTGGGCGAACAGCCGCTACAGCCTGCGTGCCGTGCTGCCGCGGGAGGCCGCCGCGCCAGCGTGACCCGGCCGAGCGCCGACCCCCACCCTTCCGGCACCGCCGCACCCGCGCGTGCCTCCCGAGAGCAAGGACTGCTGCACATGACGTCGACCCAGGCGGGCCGGAGCCCGGCCGCCACGCGGACCGACACGGCGATCGCCGCCGCGCTGGCCACCGTCCGCGCGAACATCACCACCTTCGCGGGCGGGTACCCGGACGACACGACGCTCGGCGGCGTCTACCCGCCGCGGCCGGCCGACGGCGCGTTCCCGGTGGGTGCCAACCGCGGGTGGACGACGAGCTTCTGGCCCGGGATGCTCTGGCTCGCGTGGGAACTGACCGGTGACGACGCGTTCCGCGAGGCCGGCTCGTCGCACGTCGCCTCGTTCGCGGAGCGGATCGAGCGCCGGCTGGACATCGACACGCACGACCTCGGGTTCCTCTACACCCTGTCCAGCGTCGCACCCTGGCGCCTGCTGCACGACGAGCGCGCCCGCGGGGCCGCGCTGGCCGCCGCCGACCACCTGATGACGCGCTTCCTCGAGCCGGCCGGCATCGTGCAGGCCTGGGGCGGCCTGGACGACGAGGAGCAGAGCGGCCGCACCATCATCGACTCGCTGATGAACATGCCGCTGCTGTACTGGGCGAGCGAGGAGTCCGGCGACCCCCGGTACGCGCAGGCAGCCCGCCGGCACACTGCCCAGCTGCGGGACCACATCATCCGGCCGGACCACTCGACCTTCCACACGTACTCCTGGGACACGGTGACCGGCGAGCCGCTGCGCGGCGCGACGGCGCAGGGCAACTCCGACGACTCCTGCTGGTCGCGCGGGCAGGCGTGGGGCATCTACGGCTTCGCACTCAACTACCGCTACGCGAAGGACGAGACCTTCCTCGCCGCCGCGCAGACCTGCGCCGACTACTTCCTCGCCCACCTGCCCGCCGACCTGGTGGCGTACTGGGACCTCGACTTCACCGAGGGCGACGAGCCGCGCGACAGCTCGGCCGCCGCGATCGCGGTGTGCGGCCTGGCCGAGATCGCCGGCTGGCTGCCGGAGGGCGAACGCCGCACCCGGTACCTGGCTCGGGCCGGGGCGATCCTCGACTCCCTGGCCTCGTCGTACGCGCCCGCCGACGGGACGTCGAACGCGCTGCTGCTGCACGGCGTCTACAACAAGCCGGAGGGTCACGGCATCGACGAAGGCACGCTGTGGGGCGACTACTTCTACCTCGAAGGCCTCACCCGCGCCGCGCGGCCCGACTGGGCGCTCTACTGGTGAGCGGTCCGTCATGCGCCTGGTGACCTTCGAGCACGCCGGCTCGGTGCGCACCGGGGCGCTGCTGCCCGACGACCGCGTGCTGGACCTGCCGGCCGCCGACCCCGCCATCCCGGTCGGCATGAAGGCGCTGCTGGCCGGCGGGTGGCTCGACCGGGCGCGCGAGCTCGTCGGGCGCGCCGGGCCGGGAGCAGGGCTGCCGGCGGCGGACGTCCGGCTGCTCGCGCCCGTACCGGACCCCGGCAAGATCGTCTGCATCGGCTACAACTACCGGGGTCACCAGGTGATCGACGACCCGGAGTACCCGGACGTGTTCGCCAAGACCGCCAACACGATCACCGGCCCGGGTGCGCCGATCCTGCGGCCGCTCGC
>CAZFTZ010000373.1:0-5016 GCA_964521875.1 uncultured Cellulomonas sp.
CGGCGAGCGCCGCCTCGTCCTGCTCCGCGGGTCGAACACCGTCGAGACGGTCGTCGGCTACCTCGCCGCGCTGAGTGCCGGGCACGCCGTCGTCATCGCCCCGAGCGACAAGCCGGCGAGCTGGCTGCGGGACGCCGGCTACCACCCGGACGTCGTCGTGACCGGCTCGGACGTCGAGGTGCTCCGCACCGCGCCCCGCTACCGGCTGCACCCGGACCTCGCACTGCTGCTGTCCACCTCCGGCTCCACCGGCTCCGGCAAGCTGGTGCGCCTCTCGCAGCGGAACCTGGAGTCGAACGCCGAGTCGATCGCGACGTACCTCGGCATCACGAGCGCGGACCGCGCCGTCACGACGCTGCCGATGCACTACTGCTACGGCCTGTCGGTGATCCACAGCTACCTCGCCCGCGGTGCGTCGCTGCTGCTGACCGACGGCTCGGTGGCCGACCCGGGCTTCTGGGACGTCGCGCGGGAGGCGGGCGTGACGAGCTTCGCCGGGGTGCCCCACACGTTCGAGCTGCTGGACCGCATCGGCTTCGACGGCATCGCGCTGCCGGACCTGCGCTACGTGACACAGGCCGGTGGCCGGATGGCCCCGGAGCGGGTGCGCCAGTTCGCCGAGCTCGGCCGGCGCGACGGCTGGGACCTGTTCGTCATGTACGGGCAGACCGAGGCGACCGCCCGGATGGCCTACCTGCCGCCCGAGCTGGTGCTGGAGCACACCGGCGCGGTCGGGGTCGCGGTCCCCGGCGGCTCGTTCCGGATCGACCCGATCGACGACTGGCCGGACGACGGCACCGGTTCCGGGGAGCTGTGCTACTCGGGTCCCAACGTCATGCTCGGCTACGCGCAGAGCCCCGCCGACCTGGCCCTCGGCCGGGAGGTCCACGAGCTGCGGACCGGCGACGTCGCCCGCATCGACGACGCCGGGCTGGTGCAGATCGTCGGGCGCCGCAGCCGGTTCCTCAAGCTGTTCGGCCTGCGGATCGACCTGCAGCAGACCGAGGACCTGCTGGCGCAGCAGGGCTGGACCACGGTGTGCACCGGGGACGACGACGCGCTGCAGGTCGCCGTCGTCGGGCACGCGGACCCGGAGGCCGTGCGGGCGGTCATCATCGCGCGGCTGGGGCTGCCCGGCCACGTGGTCCAGGTGATCGACGTGCCGGACGTGCCTCGGCTCGAGACCGGGAAGGTCGACTACGTCGGGCTGCGCGCCCGGTTCCCGGCGCGGGTCCCGGCCGACGACGACCGGGCGGCCACCGGCGACGCGACCGACCTGCGCACGCTGTACGCGACCCTGCTCAACCGGCCCGACGCGACCGACGACGACACGTTCGTCAGCCTGGGCGGCGACTCGTTGTCCTACGTCGAGATGACGGTGCGCCTGGAGCAGGCGATCGGGGTCATCCCCGCGAACTGGCACCTGACGCCGATCCGCGAGCTGCAGGCGATGGCACGGCCTCAGGCCGGTCGCCGGCGGCGACGGGGCGCACGCCTGGAGACCAGCGTCGCCCTGCGAGCGCTGGCGATTGTCGTCATCGTCAGCAACCACAACGGGTTCTGGGAGCGCATCGAGGAGCACTTCGACTACCGGTTCGAGATCGACCTGTGGGGCGGTGCGTACGCCCTGCTCGCGATCGCCGGGTTCAACCTCGCGCGCTTCGCGCTCTCCCCCGGCGACCGGCGGGCGCGGCTGCACAGCATCGCCGGCTCGCTGACGCGGCTCCTGGCGATCACCGTCCCGGTGCTCGCCGTCGTCGCCGCCGTCGTCGGGTCCGTCACCGTCCGGGGACTGTTCGACCCTCACTACGTGTGGCACGTCGAGTGGCTCGACGAGACGCCGCTCACCCACCGCGAGCCGCAGTTCTGGTTCATCGTGCTGCTGATCGTCCTCGACATCCTCATGCTGGCGTTCCTCGCGATCCCGTGGGTGCACCGCCTGAGCACGGCGTACCGGTTCTACTTCCCGCTCGGCCTGCTCGCCCTCGACGTGCTGGCCCACTACGCGATCGACACCTCGCCGGATGCCCTGATGCCGCTCGACCTGTTCTGGCTGTTCGCGCTGGGCTGGGCCATCGCGGAGGCGCGACGGGTGTGGCAGCGCGCGATCCTGACCGCGTTCGTCCTCGTCGTGATGGTGCTCGGCCTGCCGGTGCTCGACTCGCAGACCCCCTACGGCGCCGCGATCCTCACCGTGCTGATCTGGCTGCCGTGGCTGCCGAGCACCCGGCTCCTCAACCGCGTGCTCGGCTGGATCGCGGCCAGCACGCTGGCGATCTATCTGACGCACTTCCAGGTGATCCAGATGATGCACGGCTCGCCCTACGAGGCGCTGTGGAGCCGGCCGCTGCAGATCGTGGTCGCGGTGGTGTTCGGCGTCGTCTACTTCAAGGTCGCCGAGTGGGTGATCGCCCGCGTGACGCGCTGGTGGCAGACCAGGTCCGGACGGGGCGCGACACCGCCGGTCGCGGTGGCTGCGAACGAGGTCACGGCCGTGGCCGTGCCGGCCACGCGCCCGGAAGAGCCCTCAGCGCCGGCGCCACAGCTCGACGTCGCCGACCGTCTCGTCGAGCACGAACGCGCCGTGGAACTGCGCCTCCTGCGCAGGGTCGAACCAGGTGTCTTCGCCGGCGCCGAGCAGCACGCCGTCGGACGACTCGATCTGCGCCCAGGCAGCGGCTCGCCAGCGCGGGTTGCCCGCCCACACCTCGTCGTCCTGCGCGATCTGCGCGGGCGGGTCGAGCGTCAGCCCGACGCCGAACCGGTCGACGAACACCGCGCACCCGTCGTCCTCGTCGGTGGCCGCCGCGTCGAGCCAGACGAGCTCCGCAGCGCTGCCCCAGACGCAGTCGCGGTGGTGCGCCCAGGCCACCGCGCTGCTGCGGTCGGGCGCCGCGCCCGGCAGGTCCAGCAGCTCACCGGTGAGCAGCACCACCGTGACGACGCCCACGCCCGCCAGCGCGACCTGACTCGCCCGGACACCCGCCCGCGCCAGCCGCCCGACGAGCGCGCCGACGACGAGCAGCACGGGTGCCGCCGCCCACGCGGCGTAGTGGTAGTAGAACGACGCGCTGACGCAGAGCACGACGAGGTGGACGGCCGCGATCACCGCCCACCACCCGACGTCCGGCCAGTCGCTCGGGTGCTCACGCCGCGCCCACGCCACGACCATCGGCACCAGGCCGAGCACCACCACGACGGCGAGCGCGCCGAGCCACACGACGCCGGGCAGCACACCGTCCACCGCGGCGAAGCGCACCAGCGGGCTGAACAGCCGGCCGCGCTCGTCGATCCCGACGGCGGCGACCGGTCGGTGGAGCTGCGTCAGCACGGTCTGACGCCACATCTGCCCGGGGGCGCGGGCGAAGAACGGCAGCACGACGACCGCCGCGCCGACCGCGGCACCGGCGAGGAACCGCCACGCCGCCCGCCGGCCGAACCGGCAGCCGACGACCGCCAGCAGGAGCACGACGTCCACGGCCGCCCAGTACTTCACCGCGCACGCCAGCCCGAGCGCGACACCGGCCCAGGTGACGGCTCCGCGGCGCCCCGACGCGACGCATGCCAGCGCGACGAGCAGGCCGAGGTTGAGCGCCGGTTCCAGCAGCACGGTCTGCTCGGCCGGGACCACCGCGGCCCACAGCGCGTAGCCGAGACCGCCGGCGAGCATCGCGGCGACCCCCCGCCGGCGCAGCAGCCAGGCGACGAGCATCGCGTTCACGGCACCGATCGCCACGACGGCGAGCCGCGCGAGCCCGAGCCCGAGCGCGTCGTCGCCGACCCGTCCGACCGCCGCGAACGGCAGCAGCGCCAGCAACGCCCCCGGCGGGTGGAGGAAGACGAAGTCCCGGTAGGGCAGCTGCCCGGAGGCGAGCGCCAGCGAGCCGGTGTACATCACGCCGGAGTCGTACTCCCGGACCGACGTGAGCACCCCGGGGACGAGGAGTGGCGCGGCGCGCACCGCGAGCGCGACGAGGCCGACCATGCCGACGAGCGCGACCGGCCTCCGCCGCGACACCACGGCTCAGCCACGACCCAGGACGGCGCGCAACCGTCGGCGGGCGGGCTCCGGGAGCACCCGGCGTGCCAGGCGCCGCCACGGGGTGGTAGCCGCAACGGCGGGTGGGTCGTAGTAGGCGTCGGCACGGGCGAGGTCGGCGTCGAGCAGCCGGCGTTCCTCATCGGTCAGGACGCGGTCGAGGAACGTCGTGTAGTGCTGCTCGGCGGCCGACGTGTCGTAGGCGGTGGACCTGGGGTGGTCGACCTTCGCGCCTGGGTCGAGGACGACGAGGTGCCCGGTCGTTCGCGCGTGCACGGCCGCGGCGACCTCGACGCCCCAGCCGTAGGTGTTCTGCCCGATGTCGAGCGTCGCCAGCCACCGGCACATCCGGCGCGACAGTCCCCAGACGATCGAGTCGACCGCCGCGACGTGGTGGCGCCCGTCGACCGTCTCGATGAGGGTCTCCTCGAGCGTGATGCCGCTGTAGTCGACGACCGGTGACCACAGGTCGAGGTCCGGCACGGTGGCGAAGGCGCGGCGGCAGGCGTCGACGAGGGCAGGCCAGTCCGCGCGGGCGTCGGCCTGGACCTGGAGCATGACGTCCGCGTCGAAGCCGTCGAGCGACGCGGCGAGCTTCCCGCCGTAGAACAGCGCGTCGGAGACCTGGACCCACTCCCCCGGACCGTCCTCCGTGGTCCCGGCGGAGTTCGAGTAGACGACGACCACCCGGTCGGCCGCGCCGACGAGCCCGGCGGCGATCCGGCGAGCGTCCTCGGCGTGCCCCGTCCAGGAGATGACGTACGCCCAGACGGTCGGCGCGGTGGGCTGCGGGTCGGTCGCGGTCACGGGCCGAGACTATGTGCCCACCCGGCGTCACGGTGACGAACCGGCGCAAATCACCCGCGCCGCCCGCCCGCTACTCGGCGTCGGCCACCGGTGCGTCGGACGACCGCCGGCCACGGGACAGCACCGCGCTCTTGAGCCGCCGCGCTGCGGGCAGCGCGCGCACCGCGGCG
>CAZFTZ010000374.1:0-6325 GCA_964521875.1 uncultured Cellulomonas sp.
AACCGCTGGACGCTCGTCGACCGCAGCGCAGGTGCGCTGATCGCCGAGGCGCACCGGCAGGGGATGGACGTGCTCAACGCGGCGGTCTACGGCGGCGGCATCCTGGCGCACCAGGACGCGGCGGGCAGTCCGACGAGCTACGGCTACCGCCCGGCGTCGCAGCCGCTGCTCGACGCGGTGGAGTCGAGGGGCGCGGGGTGCGCGCGCGACGGCACCCACCAGCCCCCCCCGGCGCGGCGGGTCGCGGGCCGCGACGACGGCTTCGCCTCCACGATCGTCGGGATGTCACGGCCGGAGCGCGTCCCGGTCACCGTGGCGGCCGCGCAGGCGGCGCTGCCCGACGACCTGTTCGCGGAGCTGGAGACGCTGCTACCTGCGCCTGAGCACTGGCTGGACGCCCCGCTGTGACTCCCGCAGGTCAGCGCAACCCCCAACAATGACTGCTGGGCCGAACGGGTGAATGGGGTGTCACGAACCGTTTCACTGATGTTCACGAGAAACCTGCTTATGCCTCTGGCCTGCGACGATGCGCCGAGCGGGTGAAAATGTCCGGTTGTCCAATTTGGCCGTTGTTGGGCGCTTCCTCTCGTGTCAGTCATCGTCTACTGTCAGTCCTGTCAGCGAACCGGCAAACCCGCTGCGAGGCGGGGACGCAAAGCCACGGGACCCTTGGGGTCAGCCGGGCTGCCGAATGACAGGACGGGCACTATGGAACAGCGCGGACAGGCTGCAGGGCAGTTCAGCTCCCCTTCGCCGCAGGTCGAGATCCCCACGATGCGCTTGCAGGCGTGGGCTCGTCGGGCCGCCGAGCTCGGCGCACTCACCGCGATCCCCACGCAGGACACTGCTGCCGCCTGAGGCGCGCAGTCGTCGGCCGCCGAACCACCGGCGGCATCCGGTGCCGCCCAGGCGCGCACCGTCGGGTGATCGGCTACAGCTCACCCGCCCGCTGCAGGTAGCGCATCGCCACCCAGCCCAGCGGGATCCGCAGCCAGTAGGTCAGCACGCGGAACAGCACGGCCACCGAGAACGCGACACCGGGGTTGACCCCGGCGACCGTTCCCAGACCGGCCGCCAGCGCGGCCTCCACGGTGCCCACGCCGCCGGGCGTCGGCACCAGTGATCCCAGCGTGGTGCCGGCCAGGTAGACGATCGCCACCTGCACCAGGCTGACGTGCTGGCCCAGCCCGCGCAGCGAGGCGTCGAACGCCAGCACGTACCCGAGGGTCGTCACGAGGCTGCCGGACAGGCCCAGCATCAGCCGGCCCGGTTGCCCGACGACCTCGACCAGCCGTGGCCACGTCTGCCGCAGCGTCGGCATCACGCGCTTGCCCGCCCACGCGCGCACCTGCGGCACCAGCAGCGCCGAGGCGATCGCCACCACCACGATGCCGATCACCGCGAGCACCGACGGTGACAGCGGCACGGGCGACTGCTGCTGCGTGCCGGACGTCAGCGTCAGCACCACGAGCAGCACGACGGTGACGACGAGCTGGGCCACCTGGATCAGCGCGACCGTCGCAGTCGCCAGCGTCGTCGACACCCCGCGCTTGGTGAGGGTGCGCAGGTTGAGCGCCGCCGGACCGATGCCCGCGGGGGCGGCGAGCGCGACGAACGAGGCGGCGGCCTGCACCACCGTCACCCGCCACAGGTTGAGCCGGACCGGCGAGAACGCCACCAGCGTCAGGGCGGCGCCGACCAGGGTCGCCAGGCCCAGCACGTAGGCGGTGATGGAGAACCGCCAGTCGGACTGGCGCAGCGCCTCGCCGATCTGGTGGACGTTGATCGTCGTCAGCACGACGAACAGGGCGACGAGCGTGACGACGATGGTCAGCGCGGTGCGGGCGCCGAACCGGACCAGCCGTTGCGGCACGATGCTCGCCTCCGGCAGCCGCGCGACGATCTGCTGGCGCAGCTCGGCGAGCACGTCCTTGTGCGTGCGCATCAGGTCGCGCGTCTGGCGCGGCATCGCGATGGTCTGCAGCATCGGGCCGATCGCCGCGACGTCGTCGTCGTCCAGCGCGTCCGCGACGGACCGCACCGCGCGGTCCGCACCGATGCGCAGCGCCAGCACGGCGAGCATCTGGGTGATGTCGATCCGGCGGGCCAGCTCGGAGGACGCGACGTCGCCGGAGTCCCAGACGGTCAGCCAGACGCGCGGCCGCCGCCCGTCCCCGGGCCCGACGAGCACGGTGTCCGCGGTGATGGCGCGGTGTGCGATGCCGGCGTGGTGCGCGGTGCGCAGCTGGGTCCACACCTCGGCGAGCAGCTCGTCGGTCAGCTCGTCGTCCGGGACCTCGCCGAGCGGGACGGCGTCGGCCGGATGCTCCTGGAGCAGCATCATCGAGTCGGCGTTCTCGCTGATCCGCAGCAGTCGCGGCGTGTGGACGCCGGCGGCAGTCGCCGCGTAGGCGAGCAGCGCCGCCCGCTCGGAGGCCTGGCGCAGCGAGACGACGTTGCGCCCCTCGATGCCACGCAGCCGCAGGCTGCGCCACGTGCGCGCCAGCAGGCCCACCACCTGCCGGTCGCCGTCGAGCACACGCAGGTCGAGCACCTCGTCGTACGCGGTGCGCACCTGGTAGACGCGGGCGTCCGACGAGCGGACGAGCGCGGCGGTCGCCGGGTCCGGGATCGGGAGGTTGTGCTCACGGTGCAGCTGCTCGGCGGCGATCCGGGTGTCCGCGTCCGGGACCCGCACCAGCGACACGGGTGTGTAGCCGGCGCGCAGGATGCCGGCGACGAGCGCGTCGCCGTAGGCGCGCTCCGGGGCGACGCCGGCGAGGTAGCGCACGCCGAGACCGGCGAACCGGCCCAGCAGCAGCGCGAGCGCGACGCCGGGCAGCGACACCTGCGCGGTGATGAGCGTGACGCCGATCGACACCCAGAGCGCGTTCCAGCTCCACCGGACCGAGCTGCGGTGAGCCCTCGGACCGGCGAGGGTCAGCAGGGCGGCGAGCATCGCGACGTAGCCGGGCAGCGTGAGGACCTGCTGGGGCACTCCGGACGCGGAGTCCTGGGTCACGGACATCGTCGCGACCAGCTCGGGGCCGGCGAACGTCGTCAGCGCCCAGTGGCCGAACGTCGTCAGCGCCAGGCCGGTGGCCGCCGCGGCGGTGGTCTCCAGCAGCAGCCGGCCCTGGCGGCGCACCGCCAGGTCGATCAGCACCGCGAGCGGGACGACGACGGTGACCAGGGACACCAGCGCGTTCACCGGGACGAACAGGATGCGCCGCAGCAGGGTGGCGAAACCCTGCACGTCCTCGGCGATGCCGCCGGTGGTGTTGTGCGCGTAGGCCGCGAGGACGACGACCAGCACCGCGCCGAGCGTGACGATGACGACACCCAGCAGGTCCGACTGGTGATGCACGCGGGCGGCGGGGATGTCGACGACCTCGACCGGCGGCCCTTCGACCGTCCGGTCGGACGCCGCCCCCGCGCGCACCGTGCTCACCCGGGCGAGTCTAGGCAGCGGGCCGTCCCGGCCGGTCAGTTCAGGCCGAGCGTGGCGAGCCAGTCGTGGGGGATCAGGTCGTAGCCGACGAACACCACCATGTCCATGAGGAAGTGGGCCACCACCAGCGGTGCGACCCGGCGTGTGCGCCGGTAGTACTCGGCGAAGACGAGGCCCATGACCGCGTTGCCGAAGAACGGCCCCCAGCCCTGGTACAGGTGGTACGAGCCACGCAGCAGCGCCGAAGTGACGACGATCGCCGGCCCGCCCCAGCGGAGCTGCCGCAGCCGCTCGCTCACGTAGCCGACCGCGACGACCTCCTCGAGCAGGCCGTTCTGCAGAGCGGACAGCACCAGCACCGGGATGGTCCACCAGTGCGCGTTGAGGGCACTGGCCTGCACCTGCACGGTGATGCCGATCGCGCGCCCGAGCGCGTAGAACGCCAGGCCGGGAATGCCGATCGACGCGGCGAGCGCGATGCCGACGCCGATGTCCCGCCCGGGGCGGTCCTTCGTCAGGCCGATGCGGCGAGCGCCGGAACGACCACGCTCCGTCAGCAGGTACAGCGCCAGCGCGACGGGGATCGCCGCGAACAGGATCGAGAGCAGCTGGTAGGTCAGGTCCAGCAACGGGCGGGGCGACTGGCTGACGTTGAGCGCGGTGGACTGGGAGGCCAGCGGCGGTCCGGCGGTGAGCTTCGCCACCAGGCTGACGACGGCGTAGACGGCGGACTGCCCGAGCGACAGCCCCAGCACGATCCAGATCTCCGCCGTGATCCGGTGGCGGCTCCGTGCGTCGGGACGGCCGCTGTCCCGGGGACCGTCCGTCGCGTCAGGCGCTACGGATGTTCCCCGCTGCGCGTCGTTCGCGTCGGGGCGCGCGGACGGCACCGGCGCGGGGGATTCGGGCACGGCCATGGGTGGGCAGCGTAGGGGCGAGGGCTGGGAAGCGCCTGACAGCGCGCTGAACACGTCTGCGGCCAGCTCGTCGACGCGCACGGCCTGGGTGCCGTGACCCGCGGGTGGACGTGGTCGTGCCAGACCCTTCATGTCCACTCACCCGGGGGCCCGGGTGGGTCGGCGGGCGCCGTGGCCGGGGTGTCGGGTCGCGGGGGCGAGCAGCTGGAGCCAGCAGCCCAAGCCAAGAGTCAGGACGACGGGGGGCGGCCGGGGCCGCGCAGCGGCTTGAGCCCGGCGGGGGCGCGGCCGGCGCGGGACAGCGCCTCGCGCAGCACCAGCTCGATCTGCGCGTTGACGCTGCGCAGCTCGTCGGACGCCCACCTGGCCAGGGCGTCGTGGACCGCGGGGTCGACCCGCAGCCGCACCGCCTTGCGCTCCCGGGCGGCGGGCTGCTGCGGCTCGTCCTGCGACGCCGCGTTCGTCACTGGTAGAGCGTCCCCGTGTTGACGACCGGAGTGGCGCGCGCCTCGCCGCAGAGCACGACGAGCAGGTTCGACACCATCGCGGCCTTGCGTTCGTCGTCCAGCTCGACGACGGAGTCGGCCTCGAGGCGGCCGAGCGCGTCCTTCACCATCGTCACCGCGCCTTCGACGATGCGGCTGCGGGCGGCGATGATCGCGCCGGCCTGCTGGCGCTGCAGCATCGCGCCGGCGATCTCGGGGGAGTACGCCAGGTTGGAGATCCGCGCCTCGATCACCTCGACGCCGGCGATGGCGACGCGGGCTGCGACCTCGGACGCGATCTCGCCGGAGACCAGGTCGGTCGCGCCGCGCAGCGAGCTCTCGCCGGAGTCCGGGTGGTCGTACGGGTGCGACATCGCGACGTGCCGCAGCGCCGACTCGGACTGCACGCGGACGAAGTCGGCGTAGTCCTGCACCGCGAACACGGCCTTGGCGGTGTCCGACACCTGCCAGACGACGATCGCGGCGATGTTGACCGGGTTGCCCTCCTGGTCGTTGACCTTGAGCTCGTTCGTCTCGAAGTTGCGCACCCGGACCGAGACGTTGCGGCGCGTGGCGAGCGGGACGGTGAGCACGAGGCCGGCGCGCCGCACGGTGCCGACGTAGCGCCCGAAGAACTGCACGACGCGCGTCGACCCCGGGCTGACGATCGTCAGCCCGCTGAAGAGAGTGATCGCGACCAGCACCAGGACGATGCCGACGACCGCGAGGCCGTCCTCGTGCTTCTCGTCGGCCTGGGCGAAGAGCAGGAAGGCGCCGACGAGGGCCGCGAGCGCCAGGATCACGATGAGGAAGGCCGCGCCGCCGCTAAGCGACCACGCGGGTCTCTCGGTGACGTCGACCCGAGCGCCGGGCCGACCGGTCGGCTCGATACCCACCGACCCCTGCGCGGTGGTGGTGTCGGACATGTGGACTCCTTGCGAGCGCGCGCCGGCCGATCCGGCGTCGCGATAGCAAAGTGATATCACATTGTCGCCGGCGGTGCACCTGCAACCCTCCGGTGCAGCCGCAGGTGCACCGCAGGCGTGGAAGTGCACCCGCGGTCCGGGGGCAGACGAGCGGGTGTGCTCGGTGCACGGGACGCGCCATCTCGTTGACGAGCGCCGCGCTCGACGGAAGGAGGGAGACGGGTGGTCAGGAGGGACGTGGGCGGTCGAGAAGGACGTGAGCGGTCAGGAGAAGCGGCGCAGGCGCAGCGAGTTGGTGACGACGAGCACCGAGCTGAACGCCATCGCGGCGCCGGCGATCATCGGGTTGAGCAGCCCGAACGCCGCCAGCGGGATCGCCGCGACGTTGTAGGCGAACGCCCAGAACAGGTTCTGCCGGATGACGCGCAGCGTGCCGCGGCTCAGCCGGATCGCCTGCGGGGCGCTCCGCAGGTCGCCACGCACCAGCGTCAGGTCGGCGGCCTGCATCGCGACGTCCGTGCCGGTGCCCATCGCCAGGCCGAGGTC
>CAZFTZ010000375.1:0-9702 GCA_964521875.1 uncultured Cellulomonas sp.
ACGCCTGGGCCAACCGCTCTGGAAAGGTCTGCCGCATCGCTTTCATCCTGATCGACGGGCAGTTCGTGGACGGGCTTTGAGCTAACACGCGTCACCTGCTGGCCTCCGGGGCACGCACAACGGAGAATTCCACCTCCCTGACGCGCGAGCGACGCGGCATGCATTTTCACAAGCTCGACCTCAACCTGCTCGTTGCGCTCGACACGCTGCTCGAAGAGCGCAGCGTTTCACGCGCGGCCGACCGGTTGAACCTGAGCCAGTCGGCGATGAGCAGCGCGCTGAGCCGTTTGCGCGATTACTTCAGCGACGAGTTGCTGATCCCCGTGGGCCGGCGCATGGAGCCCACAGCACTCGCACTGAGCCTCGCCCCATCGATACGCGAGATCCTGCAGAGGATTCAGGTCACCATTCAGGCGCGACCGAGCTTCGAGCCTGCGACGGCGCAACGGCGCTTTCGCATCATGACGTCCGACTACCTCATCGAGGTGCTGCTCGGTGAGGTGATGCGCGAGCTGGCCGTCTCCGCACCCGGCGTTCAACTGCAGATCCTGCCGTCCAATGAGATCTCGTTCGCGCAGTTCCTGAAGGGCGATATCGATCTGATGATGGTCCCCGAGGAACACACGATCAACGAACACCCGAAGTCCCTGCTGTTCGAAGAGACCTTCAGCTGCATCGTTTGGTCCGATAACGCGCTCGTGCAGGAACCGTTCACGATGGAGCAGTGGCTCAGAATGAGTCACGTGGTAGTCCACTTCGGGCACGACCAGCTCACACTTTTCGAGCGCTGGTTTGCCGAGCAGCGCGCCACCGCGGCTGTGGAGCGCCGCGTCGACGTCATCGCGCCGAGCTTTGCTGTCGTTCCGCACCTGATCGTGGGCACGGAGCGAGTCGCCACCATGCACACGCGCCACGCCCGACTGTTCGAGAGACTGCTGCCGATTCGGGTGCTTCCGCCGCTCCACGGCTTTCCCGTGATGCGCGAAATGATGCAGTGGCATCGACACCTCGACAGCGATCCCGCGATCCGCTGGCTCGTCGGCGTCATGGAGCGGTTCGGGCGGGCGAGCTAGCAAGCCAGACCCACCCGTTCTCGACGAAACAGGGTAGCGCTTCGAGCGACTGTCCCAGGCACGGGCCATACGTGCACAGCCCGCTGTCTGCATCGAAATGCGCGCCGTGCGCGTAACAGATCACGCGCTCACCGTCGACCGAGAGGAAGTGATCCTTGCGGTATTCGAGCCGGGTGCCGAGATGGGGACAGCGATTGCGATACGCGCGAATCCCGTTCGGTCGGAGCAGAACGAAAATCGTGTCCTCTCCCGTGCGCTCGGGATCGAAACCGCGAGCCCTTCCCGGGGCCAGCTCATCGAGTGGACATAGCGGCGTCAATGGTCTTGCGGCGGCGGTCCGCCGCTGGGAAACCACTTGTCACGCCTCGTGAAGAGAAACAGCTGCGATGTGTCCGCGCCGACCGGCAGCTCGCGCGCGACCCAGGAATCGTCATGCAGATCCATGTCCGCGTCGTATTCCACGTGGCAGCCGAGCGGGCTGTTGAAATACCAGAACCAGTTGGAGCCCATGAGGTGACGACCCGGCCCCCAGAAAGAGGTATATCCCTTCGCTTCGAAACGCGTGCCGGCGAGCAGCACCTCGGTGCCGCTGCCGAGATGAAACGTGAAGTGCTCGACGCCCTTCATGAACGGTGGCGCCTGAATCAGAAACAGCGTGTGGTGCTCGAGCGTGCCGGCTGGACGCAGGAACGGGCCTGCATTGATGAATCGATCGGTCGTGCGAAACCCGAGCCGATGATAGAACGCTTCTGCCTTGGCCGCGTCCGGAACGAACAGCACGATGTGAGAAAGCGTTCGCGGCACCGCATGCATGTCCGGCGTAACGCCCGGCACATTCACGGGCCGCTGCGGCGGCGCCCCCGGCGCATTGGTCAGATCGGCGGGTGCAGTAAACGCCCGCCGGGTGGCGAGCCTGAATCGCAGCGCGAAGCCCATGTCATCGGTGCAGGAGAATGACCCGTCTGCGGCTCGCCGGACCTCACGATCCCGACGCAGCTCTGTCGCAATCGCATCCAGCGTTGCCGCATCCCCGACCCCGTAGACCGTCTCGCAGAGCGAGGGCGCGGGGCCGATTCCTTGCGGCGATGAGGGCGAGCCCGCGCGGTACAGAACCACCGCCGTGCCGTCGAGCGCTTCGAAGCGCCCGCCATGGGCATCGGTGCGGACCGGCCGGAGTCCGTAGTCGATGAGGTAACGCGTGCAGGCCGGAAGGTCGTCGACCACAAAGCCCAGTTCGTCAGGTCCGATGATGTTCATGCCGGCTAGAGTTGCCCGAATCGCCCGCCCTGAAAAATCGTTTGTATCGATAGGTATCAACGAAACGGCCGATTGTTCAGGCAGGCGCCAAACTCATACTCTTCCGTCTTCGGTAAGGGGGATTCCGGCATGGTCGACATCGAGAAGGCCCTGGTCATCGGCGGCGGCATTGGTGGCATGTGTGCCGCGATAGAGCTGCGCAAACGCGGCGTCGAGGTGGATCTCGTGGAGATCGACGCGCAGTGGCGCGTATACGGGGCTGGCATCACGATCAGCGGGCCGACGCTGCGGGCGTTCAAGACGGTCGGCGTGCTCGAATCGATCATGCAGCAGGGCTGGTGTGCGGATGGGCTGGACATCTGCCTCGCCAATGGCTCGCGCATCGCTCACATTCCCGCACCTCGCATTGCCGGCCAGGAAGTTCCCAGTGGAGGCGGCATCATGCGTCCCGTGCTCGCGCGCATCCTGAGCGACGCGACGCGTGCCTCGGGGACACAGGTCCGACTCGGTGTCACGTTCACCCGCATCGAAGACGCGGGCGACCAGGTTTCCGTGTCGTTCACGGACGGCTCGACGAGCCGCTACGACCTCGTGATCGGGGCCGATGGGTGCAACTCGAAAGTGCGCGACGTGCTGTTTCCCGGCGCGCCCAAGCCGAGGTTCACGGGCCAGGCGTGCTGGCGCGCCGTCGTGCCCCGGCCGCCCGAGATCGAGCGCGCCGCGCTGTACATGGGGAAACGCGTCAAGGCGGGCATCAATCCCGTTTCGCGCGCAGAGATGTACCTCTTCTTTCTCGACCAGCGCGACCAGCCGGACTATATCGGCCCGGAAGAATGGCCCGCACGGCTGAGAGAAGAGCTTGCCGAATTCAGTGGAATCATCGGCGCGATCCGGGACTCGATAACGCCGGAATCGCGCATCGTGTACCGGCCGCTGTTTGCGTTGATGCTGCCGCGCCCATGGCATCGAGGCCGTGTCGTATTGATTGGCGATGCTGCGCATTCCACGACGCCGCATCTGGCGTCCGGCGCCGGTATCGCGGTGGAAGATGCGCTCGTGCTCGCCGAAGAGCTCGAGCGCGGCAAGGATGTCGAGCAGGCGCTGCAGCGGTTCACCGAACGCCGGTTCGATCGCTGTCGGCTCGTCGTGGAGAACTCCGTGCGTCTCGGCGATATCGAGCGCACCGGCGGCTCCGTACAGGAGCACGAGCAGTTGATGCGCGACTCGACGGCGGCGCTGACGGCGCCGATCTAGTTCATTGGAAAAATCGTGTCCTGACGATTTTTTTCGAGACCCTAGACGACTGTCGGCGGCAAAACGCGCGGTTTTTGCCGCCTGTGCCGCAGGCGCAGTAGTGGGAACAAGCTAGCTCGCCGGCCGCGCTTCTATCGTGCAGGGATTGCGCTGTGTCCCGAGGTCCGCCGCAGGCCCGGCGATACTGCCTTCGAGCAGGTCGCCTTCTTGGATGAACCGGTTGTAGTGCATACCGTTTCCAGCGGGCGAGCCCGTGCAGAGAATGTCGCCCGGCTGCAGCTCGACTGACGCGGAGAGATACTCGATCAGGCGGGCGACGGTGAAGATCATGTCACTCGTTTCCTCGTCCTGCATCGCGCGTCGATTCAACTTCAACGTGATACGCAACTTCTGGGGGTCTCCCACAAACGCAGCAGGAACGAGGTACGGGCCCATCGGCAGAAAGCTCGGCGCGCCTTTGCTCATTGCGAAATCCATTCCGAGCTCCGGCGAATCCGTCTTCCGGCGAAATACTCTCTCCCGCAGCGTGATGTCGTTGACGACCGTGTAACCGGCCACGCAGTCGAGCGCGCGATCCCGCGAAACGCGCCGAGCGCGGCGGCCGATCACCACTCCGAGCTCCAGCTCCCAGTCCGGCTTCTTCGCGTCATACGGCACGACGATCGGATCGTACGGTCCCGTGACGGCGCTCTGCGGCTTGATGAAGATGAAAGGCGTGCCACTCGTCGCGCGATCGTCCATCAGCTTCATGCCCCACGCGCGCTTCTGCTCCAGCGTCATCCCGTGCGTTTCGGCCTGGTCCTGATGAGCGACGATCAGGTCGACGACGTGCTTCTTGTAGTTCGCACCGGAGCAATAGATCGTGCCAGGCTTCGGTACGGGAGCGTGTATACGCAGCTCGCTCACCGGGCGACCCTGATGAGGACGCACCGCACTCGATGCTCTGCAGAGTGCTTCGAAGGCGCGTTCCCAGTTCTCGAGAACATCCAGCATCGTCGCGCACGCGGCGAGCGGCGGCCCCAGGTCACGCAAGGCGATCACCCGCTCGTCAATGACCAGACCCGCGAATGGCGCCGTTCCGCCGACCGAGAAGGTTCCGAGCCTGAAGCTCACGCGGTTACTCATGATGGGTCGCACTCGATTCGAGCTTCAGCAGCCGCGCGGCATTCCCGCCGAGAAAGCCGCGGGGATGCATGAACAGCAGCACACCCAGCTCTTCCGCCGCCGCGAAAAACGGCCGGATTCGATGAGATGCATCGATCGGATCGCTCACTCGGATGTCTTCGTCTCGAGCGCTCGCCGCCGGCTGCGCCGAAACGGCAGCGTCAGGAGAAACGCGAGGAGCTTCAGGCCCATGAGCCTGAGTCCCGCCCTCGCCTGCTCCGGATCGAGCCGCGCGGTGAGAGGCATCGTGCCCAGCGACTTTCCCTTGATGAGCAGGCTGTCGCCGTCGCGCTCGATGCTGCTCACGGCCATGATCTCCTCGTTCGCGGCGCCAAACAGGCGCATGCCCGGTTCGGCAGGGCCAGCAGCGACGGCCGCAGTTGCGGCAGCGGCAGGCGCGATCGGAGAACGCGCTCGCGCAGGTGCACGCGCACGCGCCAAACCCTGTGCCGATGCAGCCTCACCCGCCCTGCCAGCCACCGTGCGCTCGAAGTCCATCTTCAGATCGTCGAACATCTTGATGGCGGTGGCGCGTCCCGCGCCGAATACGCCGCCGCCTGGATGCATGAACGGACCGACGAGATACAGCCGGTCCACCCCGGGCACGGTGTATTGACCGAGGTCCGGCGTAGGCCGATGACCGGCGCTCTGGTAAAAGTAGGGCGCGACGCCATGCACATCTCCCCGAACCATGCTGTTCGGCGAGCCGCGCTCGAGATCCACCGGCGAGAACACTTTCCGGGCGACGATGTTGTCCGCAGTGAGATTGCTCACGAAGTCGCGAAACGCCGCTTCCTGCAGGTCCGCGAACTCTTCCTTGTATGAATCCCAGCGCGCGGAGCCTCCCTCGGCGAGATCGTATGGCGCGAAGCCCGTGCCGTGCCACATGCCACAGCCGGGCGGCACGCGACTTGGGTCGCTGATGCTTTCATCGTTCCCCGCGACAAGCCTGCGCCGGGATACGCGCCCCTGCTTGAGCTCGTCGAAGTCCGCCAGCATTTCGGACATTCGATCGGTCGCAAGCAGCGACAGCATGATGGCTCGCTCGACGGCCTCATCGTTCGTGCGAAACCGGATCCGCTGCTTCAAATCGTAGTGACAGACGAACAGGCTGAACGGTGCGAGCGTCGCGCGTTCGGCGCGCGTGAGCACAGGGGGCGGTACCCCTTCCACGAACTGCCTCAAGCGGTGCGGATGAATGGCACCGATGACGGCGTCACGAGCGCTGAACCGCTCGCCATCCGTCAGCTCGACGCCAACTGCGCGCCCTGACGAAACCAGGATGCGCCTGACCTCTGCATTGCATCGGACTTCACCTCCATGATGCTCGATACACCGCACTAGCGATTCCGTGAGCTTGCCGCTGCCGCCATACGGCTGCGACACGCCATACGAATGCATGATCGCGGGGAACAGAATGGCGATCAGCCCCGCCCCCAGCTCGTCCGGTAACTGCAGATTCTCCGTCACCGCGCGCACCAGGTGCATTTGCACGCGCTCGTGCTGGAACCACTGCTTCACGACGTCGAGCACGCTCCGCTGCATCAGGTCGAGCACGAGCCGGCCTTCATCGCTTCGATCGAGCATCGCCACCGTTTCGCCGAGGGGCGGCGGCGGCATGTACAGGCCGGGCATCAGCATGGGCAGCAGCGACATGCCGA
The DNA here is from genome assembly GCA_964521875.1 of uncultured Cellulomonas sp. GTDB lineage: Bacteria > Actinomycetota > Actinomycetes > Actinomycetales > Cellulomonadaceae > Cellulomonas. The sequence continues at coordinate 6,410 of CAZFTZ010000375.1, forward strand.
GCTGCGCAAAGCGGCGATAGGCCTCGGCGTCGCGCCCCGAAACTTTCGCGATCGACTCACAGGTCTTGTCCACGTCCTTGTAGGTGACCAGCGTGCTCTGGTCGGGAAAGATCGTCGCGTGCGGTACGTCGGAATACCTGTATTTCAGACCGTGCTTCGACAGCAGCCCCAGCTCGTCCTGCGTCAGCATGGGATTGCCCTGGATCATGATATGAACGCTCGAGTGCTCATCGTGCCAATAGCCCGGCGTGTTGAGCTGGCGCGTGACGACGCCGCCGCCGGGCCACGCCTTTCTTTCGAGCACGAGCACCTTCTTGCCGGCCTTGGCGAGATAGGCCGCGGCCACGAGGCCGTTGTGCCCGGCGCCCATCGCAACGATGTCGTAGCTGTTGCTCATTCGAAGCTCACGGATCCTCGCGATTCATACATCCTCGATCAGCGCACGCTCGATCATCACGCGAAGAGAGCCGTCGTGACGAAATCCTGCAGCGAGAGAGCGCGGACAGCGCATGGGTGGGAAGCTCGCGAATTGTGCTTGCAGCTTTGCGTCCGGCTGATATCGAACGCGCCGGAGCACCTCAGGGCCGTGCTTCTGCGCGATGGCCTCGACGACTTCGCCCAGGGATGCGTGGAGCACCGGCAACATCCATGCGCGACGCATGAATGAGGGGTCGATACGCATGAGAGCCGCATGCAGGAGATTGTCGAGGCAGCATTCGACCGACATCCACCAGGATTTTCCCTCGGCCGCGACCGGACAGACGAACTCGCGGCCCGCGGAGAGCTCACGCAGGATGTCACTGATGAATGCGGAGAGCTGCCCCGTGCGCGCGGGCGGGCGCGCGACGATGCCGGGGAGGCGCACGGAGCGTCCGTCGATCCAGCCGCGGCGGCTGTAGTCCGAAACGAGGATCTCGCCGATCCACTTCTGTGCACCGTAGCTCATCGTCGGCGCCGGATAGGTGTCCTCGTCGATCAGATCCGGCATCGGCACGCCGAATACGCCAATCGTGCTCGCGAAGACAAACACCGGGGGTCTGTGCAGCCAACGCATCGCATCGAGCAGCATGCGGGTACCGTCAAGATTTGCACGGAGACCTGCGTCGAAGTTCGCTTCGGCAGCACCTCCCGGGACACTGGCCAGATGAAAGACGTAATCGAGACCGTCCTTCACTGCCGCAGTAAGCGTGCGCTGCTCGATCAGGTCGCCTTCGACCCAACGGACACGCGGTGAGGTGGCCGGCATCGAGGATGCGCTTCCTCGTGGTGCCCGCAGGTCCAACAATACGAGCTCATCGAGCGCGGCCGGCAGCGCACTGGGATTTCGCACGAGACGCTGCGCGAGGCGCTGCCCGATGAAGCCTCCCGCGCCTGTGATCAACACTCTCACGCCACTCGTCTCCCGAAGCGCCGCACGCGCAGGTCTGCCTGCTCCTTGTGTCCAGCGAAACCCTCGAGCTCGCAGTGGCCGATGAGATCGACGGCGGCCATCTCGGCGTCGCACGTGTCATCCGCGATGATGAGCGTCACCTTCTCCATCAGATCGCCGTGGCTATGGAACGCGGACGCGTCGCGCGCAAGATCGCGCAAGACGACGATGAGACTCCCGTCGGCTGTGCCGTCACGAAGCGTTCCGATTCTCATGTTGAAGCGACCTCATTCCAATGCACCATCGGCAAGCCCGGCACCGGCGCGCGGAAGTACGGAATCGTCGTGCCCTTGAGACTGCCGAGATAGACGGTTTTGAGATCGGGGCCGCCGAATGTCACGCTCGCCATCCACGGCGCAAGCGTTCCACCGGCCTGAGGCATCGTGTTCGGCGCGAATGTCCCCGAGTAGAAATGCCGGTCGATCTCCGCCGCATTCGCCGGACCGCCGTCGTCGAGCAGCATCAGTACGTCGCCCTCCGGCGTGAGGGCGATGAGCCGGTCGTACATGACCAGGGTGACCCACAGGTTCCCGTACGCATCGAACGCGATTCCGTCCGGAATGCCACCCAGATCCGCGGGGCCGTAGATCTCGCGGTCGGTCAGCGACCCATCACTCTGAACGCGCAGGCGCGAGATATGTCGTGCATTGCTCTCCACGACGTACAGCCATTCCTCGCGGGCATCCATGCGGATCTCGTTGGTGCCGAAGAAGCCCTCAGCGACGATGCGCAGCCCGTTCTCGTCGATCAAGGCGATATAGCCGTCCGCGATGCGCTCGGACACGGAGCGCGTCCACGGCACGACTCGCGTCGTGACCGTGATCCAAATGCGGTCCCGCGAGTCGCGCAGAATGAAATTGGTCTTGCCAAGCGGCTGGCCGTCGATCTCGCGGCAGAGGGTCTGCGACTGCCCGCCGCGCGTCATGCGCTCGATGGCATCGGTGCCGAAGTTGGCAATGAGAATGTCGCCGTTGCGCGCAAAGGCCAGTCCGTTCGGCAACGTGCCCCGGAGCATGTACTTGTCCGGATTGCTGCCACCCTCCGAAAAGCGTGCATCGACATGCTGCGCAACGAGCTGCTGAGTGCCGTCGGGGGCGATGCGCATGACTCCGCCGCGCGCGTCTGCGCTCCAGAGGGTGCCGTCTCGCTCCGCGAGAATGCACTCGGGCCGTTGCAGGTCGCGACCGATCGTGCGAATCGACGCACGATCCACCTTCCAGCCCCGCAGGGGATTCGTACCTTTGCGAAGTGTTGCCATATGGCCGGCGATGGTAGGAAGCGGCCGGCAGCACCACCAATCGTTTGCGCTTATCGGGATCATCGACAATTACGATGCCCGTCGCCCCAGCCCAAGGGAGTAGAGTTACGTCGGCTTCGTTGCAAGGGGGTCGAGCGTGTCTACTCGAGCATCTGCCGGCGAGCGCATTCCCGGCCCGCTGCAAGGGATCATGCTGCTGCTGCCGGTGACGATGTCAGTCGTCGGCGTAAGCGTTTTCGTTGCGACCGCTGCACTGATGACCGGGCATTTCTCGCACGTGCCGAACGGCGAGTATCTGGTGCAGCTCCTGATCACCCTGCCTGCGATCTGGATTGCACTCTTTTCACCGGTCGCCGGATGGCTCGCAGATCGCTTCGGGCGACGTCGTATTCTGCTCATCTCCATGGTGGTGTATGCGCTGGTCGGCACGGCACCCTTCCTGCTGGAGAACCTCTATCTGATTCTCCTCACACGGTGCGGTGTGGGCATCTGCGAGTCGATCGTCATGACCGTGACGACGACGATGATCGGCGACTATTTCAAAGGCACGACACGCGAACGCTGGCTCGCGGCCCAGACGGCCACCGCCTCCCTGTCCGCGCTGTT
>CAZFTZ010000376.1:0-19676 GCA_964521875.1 uncultured Cellulomonas sp.
TTCTCGGCGTCCAGATAGCGCCGGATGGTCTCCAGGCGTTCGTCGTACGCCACCGGCAGCGTGCCGCTCGAGCGGGGGAGCGACACCGGCAGCCGGGCGGCCGGCTCGCGCCCCCCCGGGTGGTTGTCGGTGACCACCGCGCCACCCTCGGGGCCGGGGTACCAGGCGTACAGGACCGCGTCGCACAGCTCGGCGACTCGGGCGATGCCCAGCGGTCGGCCGGAGACGACGATCGCGACGGTGGGCGTCCCGGTCGCGGCGACGGCCTCGACAACCGCGACCTGCGCGGCGGGCAGGGCGACCTCGGCAAGGTCGTAGCCCTCGCCGGTGGTGGCGCGGGCGCGCCGGCCCGTCGCGTCGGCCGCGCCGTTGGCCGCGAAGTCGTCGTCGTAGGACCGCTCGCCGCTGCTGCCGAGGACCAGCACGGCGACGTCGGCGGCTCGGGCCGCGGCGGCCGCGCGCTCCAGGCCGCCGGCGATCGGGGCGAGCAGGTCGCAGCCAGGCTCGACGAGCACCTCGCCGAAGGCGGTGGCGAGCCCGGCCGCCACCGAGACCCCGTCGCCGGGGCGCATCGGCGGGACGTAGTCGCCGAGCAGGGCTGCGACGTCGTCGGCTGTCGGGCCGATCACCGCGAGGCGTGCGCCCTCGGCGAGTGGCAGCGCGCCGCGGTTGGTGAGCAGCACCGGACCAGCGGCGGCGAGGTCGGTCGCCGCCGGCGCGGGCGTGAACGAAGGCAGCGTCGCGGGCCCGTCGAGCAGCCCGAGCCGGATCTTGACGGTGAGGACGCGCCGCACCGCGCGGTCGACCAGCGCCTGCGGGATCACGCCGTCGAGCACTCCCTGCTCGATGACGGTGAACGCCTCGTCGCGCATGCTCATGTCCACGCCCGCACCGAGTGCGATCGCGGCCGCCTCGACGGGCGACGCTACGGCCCGCAGCAGCCGGTCGACGGCGTACATGTCGGACATCACGATGCCCTCGAAGCCCCAGGCGTCGCGCAGGGTGCCGGTGAGCAACGCCTCGTTCGCGACGCACGGCACGCCGTCGATCTCGTTGTAGGCGGCCATGATCCCGACCGCCCCCTCCTCGACGCCCGCACGCGCCGCGGGGAGGTGGATCTCGGCGAGCTCGCGAGGACCGATCACCGCGCCGGAGCCGTTGCGACCGCCGGTCCCGGCGCCCTGCGCGGCGAAGTGCTTGAGGACGACGCCCATCCCCGGCCGGGTGGCGAAGCCGCGTACCAGCGCACGGGTGAAGGTCGCGGCGAGCAACGAGTCCTCGCCGTAGGCTTCGTCGGCGCGGCCCCACCGCGGGTCCCGCAGCAGGTCCAGGCCGCCGACGAGGGCGAGGTTCGCACCACGGGAGTGCATCTCGGCGGCAGTGCGAGCGGACGCCTCCTCGAGCAGGTCCGGGCGCCAGGTGGCGCCTACGCCGATGTTCGTCGGGAGCAGGCGCCCGCCGAGCGCCTGGTGGCCGTGCGGCGCCTCCTCGACGACGAGTGCCGGGATGCCGAGCCGGGAGCCGGCGACGACCCGCTCCTGGATCCGGGCGACGACCTCGGCGGAGGCCTGCGGGTCGGCACCGTTGCCCCAGTCGCGGCCGGACCACGCGTCCGCGCGCAGCGGGGGGTACAGGGCGCCGATGCCGCCCCACCGCGCGATCTCCTCGTCGAGCGCCGCCGTGGTGGTGATCCGGGTGCCCTCGCGTCGCCACGCCTCCCAGCCGAGCAGGTGCTGGTTGAGCTGACCGACCTTCTCACGCAGCGTCATGCGGCCGAGGAGGTCCTCGACGCGCGCTTCGAGCGGTTGGCTCGGGTCGCGGTAGGTGGCCGTGCCCGTCGTTGGGCCGTGGGTGTTCCCGGTCATGGCCGGGAAGTGTACCCTGAACCGGTTCAGTTCCTGTGATCGGGCACAATCACGAGCGACGAAGGAGTCCCATGACGCTGACCGTGTCGGAGTCCGGCACCCACCTCGAGCGCGACGGCCGGTTCGTGCCGTTCGTCGTCGACACGATCTGGGCGGCGTTCTGCGACGTGTCGCCGGAGGACTGGGAGGTCTACCTGCGGCTGCGCCGCCGCCAAGGCTTCACGGCGCTCGTCGTCACCGGTCTGCCGATCGTCCACGACCGCACCGAGGGCCGCGCCAGCCGCTACCCGTACGCGCGGAACGCGGACGGCACGTTCGACTGGGCGCGGCCCGACGAGGCCTACTTCGCCACCGCCCGCGAGTACGTCCGGCTGGCGCGCGAGGACTACGGCTTCGAGGTGATCGTCGCCGTGCTGTGGAACAACTACCTGCCCGGCACGTGGGGCTCGCGGCTGTCGCCGCACGTCGTCATGCCACCGGACGTCCGGCGGGCGTACGTCGAGCGGGTCGCGGACCTGTTCGGACCACTGGAGGTCGTGTTCGCGGTCGGCGGCGACGACGGCTACGACTCGCCGGAGGGCAACAAGGCCTGCCACGAGGCGATCGACGTGCTGCGCGAGCGCGCCCCCGGCTGCCTCGTCACGACGCACGCCGCGCCGAAGCCCTACACGCCGGACGACCTGCTGGACCGCCTCGACCTGCACCTGTTCCAGTCGGGCCACGACGTCGCCAACCAGAGCCAGGCGTGGTCCGAGGCGGTCCGGTTCGCCTCGCGCGAGCCGCGCCGCCCGGTGATCAACATCGAGCCGCCGTACGAGTGGCACGGGATGGTCGACTCCGTCGCGAAGAACGGGGTCGGCCGGTGGAGCCCGGTCGACGTGCGAACGGCGTGCTGGGCCAGCGTGCTGTCGGGCGCCGGGGCGGGCGTCGGGTACGCCGCGCACGGGGTGTGGATGTGGAACACCGTCGGCGGGAAGTTCCTCTTCGCGCACATGTCGATGGAGCCGGCCACCTGGGTCGAGGCGATGACGTTCCCCGGCGTGCACGACGTCGCGCTCATCGGACACCTCATCGCGGCGCACCGGCTCGACCGGCTGGACGCCGCCGAGCACCTGCTCCCCGGCGTGCCCGACGAGCGGTTCCGCGCCGGAGCCAGCGCGGACGGCGACCTCGTCGCGCTCTACTTCCCGTACGACCGCCCGATCCTGGTCGCCGACGACCTGACGGCGCGCACCCTGACGGCATGGGACCTGGCGGCGCGCGCGCCGATCCGCCCCGAGCTGGAGCGGGTCGACGGCGGCACCGTGGTGCGCCCCTTCGGCGTCCAGCAGGACGCCCTCGTGCTGGCGGAGCGTCGCCGCTGAACGCTCCCGCGCGCATCCTGGTGACCGGCGGCGAAGGGCACGTCGGCACGGCGGTCGTGCGCCGGCTGCTGGCGGCCGGCCACGCCGTGACGACGATCTCGCCGCCGCACACGAGCCCGCACCCGGACGTGCGCGCGGTGCGTGGCGACGTCCGGGACCCCGGCACGGTGCGCGCCGCGCTCGAGGGTGTCGACGCCGTTGCCCACATCGCCGGGATCCCCAGCCCGGACAAGCACCGGGCCGAGGTGGTGTTCGCCAACAACGTCGAGGCGACGTTCACGCTGCTGTGGCTGGCGGCCGAGGCCGGGGTGCGGCGGTTCGCGCTCGCCGGCTCGGTCAACGCGACCGGGCTGCTGTACCACCCGAGGCACCCGAGGCCGAGCCGCTACCCGATCGACGAGGAGACTCGCAGCGAGGTCGCCGACCCGTACTCGCTGTCCAAGCAGGTCGACGAGATGACGGCGCACGCGATCGCGGCGCGGTTCGGGGCGACCGTCGTCGTGCTGCGGCTGCCGCTCGTCGTCGGCGTCGACAACGCCGGCGTGCTGTGGGACTACCAGGCGACCCAGGCGGAGGTGTGCGCCGGCGACGGCTGGGGCTGGATCGACGAGCGCGACGCGGCGGAGGCGTTCCAGCTCGCACTGACGGCCGACGTCGAGGGCGTGCACGTTGTCCACCTCGCGGCGCGCACGGTGTTCAGCGCCACCCCGACCGAGGAGCTGCTGGATCGATACGCCGGCGGCGTGCCGCGGGCCGGGACGTTCCCGGGCCGAGCCGCGCCCATCGACGTCGGCAGGGCCGAGCGGCTGCTCGGCTTCCGGCCCCGGTACGACGAACCCGGTCAGGAGGAGCGATGAGGATCACCTCCGTCGAGACGTTCGTGCTCGGCGAGCGGCAGGTGCTGGTGCGGATCGGCACGGACGAGGGGCTCGCCGGGTGGGGTGACGCGACGCTGGAGCACCGGCCCGGGACCGTCGCGGCGGCCGTGAGGGAGATGTCCGGCGCGCTCGTCGGGCAGGACCCGCTGCCGGTGACCCGGCACTGGCAGCAGCTGATGCGCGGCGGCTTCTACCGGGGCGGCGCGGTGCTGTCGTCGGCCGTCGCCGGGCTGGACCAGGCACTCTGGGACCTGCGCGGGCGGCACCTGGGGGTGCCCGTCCACGTGCTGCTCGGCGGCCCGGTGCGCGACCGGGTGCGGATGTACGCGCACGCCGGGGCGGCCGGGCGCACCGGCGCCCCGGACCGTGCCCGCGCGCTCGTGGCGTCCGGCTACACGCTGGTCAAGGCGTCGATCGACGGGCCGGTCGGCTTCCTCGCCGTCCCGGCGCAGGTGGCCAGGTTCACCGCTGACCTGGAGGCGCTGCGCGAGGCCGTCGGGCCGGAGGCCGACTTCGGCATCGACCTGCACGGTCGGGTCTCCGTGCCGCATGCCCGCCGGCTCGCCGAGGCGGTGGCACACACCCGTCCGGCGTTCCTCGAGGAGCCGCTGCGTCCCGAGCACTCGGCTCAGCTCGGCCGCGTCACCGCGGCCACCACCGTGCCGATCGCCACCGGCGAGCGGCTGTTCAGCCGGGAGGAGTTCCTGCCGGTGCTCGGTGCCGGGATCGCGCTGGCCCAGCCGGACCTGTCGCACGCCGGTGGCATCACCGAGGTGTTCCGGATCGCGACGCTCGCGGAGAGCTTCGACGTGCAGATCGCGCCGCACTCGCCGGTGGGCCCGGTGGCGCTGGCCGCCTGCCTGCAGGTGGACCTCGCGGTGCCGAACGTCTACGCGCAGGAGCACCTGATCGACCTCTCGTCGGCGGCGTCGGCGGACCTGGCGGTGCTGCGCAACCCGGAGGTGCTGGTCCCGGTCGACGGGCACGTGCCGCGGCTCGTCGGGCCCGGGCTGGGGGTCGAGGTGGACGAGGACCACGTCCGCGCCCACGCCCGCGACGACCTGCTGGTGCCGGCGGGGAACCCGACCTGGCGCTACCCGGACGGTGGCTTCGCGGAGTGGTGAGAGCGCAGCCGCCGGGCAGGTCCCTACCATTCGGCAGGGAGAGGAGACGCAGGTGAGCGACACGACCGGACGCCGGCGCGCGGTGCGCATCGGCGACGTCGCCGCCGCGGCCGGGGTGAGCAAGGCGCTGGTGTCCTACGCGCTGAACGACCGGCCGGGCGTCAAGGAGTCGACACGGGCGCACATCGTCGCGGTGGCGCGCAGCATGGGCTGGACGCCGAGCCTGCGGGCGAGGTCGCTGTCCGTCTCGCGCGCGTACGCGATCGGCCTGGTGTTCCAGCGGGACCCGGACGCGCTCGCGGCCGACGAGTACATGACCAGCCTGATGGCGGGGCTGCACTCGGTGCTGTCGACGTCGCAGTACGCGCTGGTCACCGAGGTGGTCGCGGACCCGCAGGCCGAGGTCGACGCGTACTCCTCGCTGGCGCGCGACGGCCGCGTGGACGGCATGGTGCTGCTGGACCCGAAGCCCGGTGACCCGCGCCTGGCGGCGCTGCGCGAGTACGGCGTCGCCTGCTGCATCATGGGTCGGCCCACCGAGCCGACGACGATGCCGGTGATGCTGTACGACGAGGCACCGGCGATCGCGGACGTCGTCGCGCACCTGGCATCCCTCGGGCACACCCGGGTCGCCCAGGTGGCCGGCCCGCAGTCGCTCGGGTCGGCGTCGCTGCGCCGCGAGCTGTACCAGGCGCGGCTGCGCGAGCACGGCATGCAGGACGACTGGTGGGTGGAGTCCGACTACACGGCGCCGGGCGGCCGCGCGGCCACCGAGAAGTTCCTCGACGATGCGAACCCGCCGACGGCGATCATCTACTCCAACGACCTCATGGCCCTCGCCGGGATGGGCGTCGCGCAGGGCCGCGGGCTGCGGGTGCCCGACGACCTGTCGGTGGTCGGTTTCGACGGCATCGCCGTCGCCCAGTACCTGCACCCGACGCTCTCGACGGTCGGTCAGCACCCGTACGACGACGGACGGGAGGCGGCGTCGCTGCTGCTCGAGGCGATCGACGGCAAGGAGTTCGCCGCGCCGGTCTGGACGACGAACCCGGTGTTCCTGCCGCGCGAGTCGAGCGGTCCGGCGCGTCGGCGGTAGTCAGCGCAGCTCGTCGTACGCCTGCAGCCACAGGCGCGCCAGCAGGCGGTGCCCCACCGGCGACGGGTGGACACCGTCCCCGGCCATGATCACCGGGCTGCGCTCCGCGGCGGCGGCGCTCATCGCCTCCTGTAGCGGGACGAACGTGGCGCCGTACCTCGCGGCGAGCGCCGCGACGACAGGCCGCTTGAGGTCGAGGTCCTCACGCGTGAACGCGGTGCCCTCGCCCCACCGGAACTGGTCGCCCGGAACGGCGAGGATGAACGGGTCGACGACGACGATGCGGCCGATGCCGCCGTCCACCGCCTGGCGCAACACGTCGTCCAGGTCGCGCTCGAAGTCCTCCCGGCGGGTCGGACGGCCCTCGTAGAACGTCACGAGGGTGTCGTTGACGCCGACGAACACCGTGAGCACGTCGGGGTGCTCGTCGAGCACGTCGCGCTGCCAGCGCTCGCGCAGGTGGGCGACGCGGTCGCCGGAGACGCCGCGGTTGAGGACCACCACGTCCTCGCCGCGGGCCGCCAGCTCGTCGGCCACGATGTCGACGTAGCCGTCGCCCAGGCCGCGCCGGTCCAGGTCGCGGCGGCAGTCGGTGATGCTGTCGCCGATGAACAGGATGCGCTGGGTCACGTGTCTCCTCGTCGTGCGGGGGCCCGGGACACCCTGGAGGCGGGCCCCGGTCGCGCCGCATGCTACTGCGCCCGAGGTCACGATTCTGAACCGGTTTAGTTGCGGGACCGCCCTCGTCTTGACAGGGCGCGGATGGCGGTGCTTCCCTACGTGTGAACCGGTTCAGGTGAACGTACAGTTGCGTGCCGGGGCCGATCGAGAACCACCCCTACAAGGACGTAAGGAGCACCAATGACGCGGACCTTCCGCGCACGGCGATTCGTCGCCCTTGCCGGCGCACTGAGCCTCGGGGCCGGCCTGCTGGCCGCCTGCTCGAGCGGCAGCGCCGGTGACGACACGAGCTCGCCGGCGGACACCAGCACCAGCGCGTCGGACACCCCCGCCGTCGAGCCTGCGGACACCCTGACCCTGACCTCCGGCTACGCCGCGGGCGACGCGACGGGCAACTTCCTGGACGACGCGGTGGCGGCCTTCACCGCCAAGACCGGGATCAAGGTCGACGTCCTGCCCGTCGCCTGGGACGACCTGACCGACACGGTAGAGAGCAACGCGGCGGCCGGCGAGCTGACGGACCTCTACACGCTGAACTTCGCCGACCAGGCCAAGCAGCTGGTCGAGGACGGCGCGCTGGTCGACGTCTCGCAGTACATCAAGGACTGGGGTATCGACCAGTACCTCCAGGACGACGCGACCGCTTCGTGGACCGAGAACGGCAAGATCGGCGGCTTCCCCTACGGCGCGTTCTACTGGCCCATCTGGTGGAACATGGACGTGCTGTCCAAGGCCGGCATCACCGCGGTCCCGACGACGACCGACGAGCTGATCGCCGACGCCGCCAAGATCCGTGCGGCGGGTCTCCAGCCGATCGGCATCGACGGCGCCGACTGGGGCGGCTCCGGCTTCTTCTGGATGATGCTCCAGGCCTACGTGCCCGCCGACGAGATCCAGGACCTCATGGCCAACGGCGGCTTCGCGGACTCGGCGGACGCGGTCAAGGGCTTCGACATGATCGGCAAGCTCCGTGACGCGGGCGTCTTCGTCGACAACGCGGAGGGCTTCAAGAACTCCGAGGTCCAGACCGAGTTCTTCGCGGGCAACCTCGCCGCGGCACACCTCGGTTCGTGGGCGTACACCCAGGCGACCGACGCCGGAATGGACGTCTCGAAGATCCAGCTCGGCGGCTTCCCGGTGCCGAGCGACGGCGTCTACGACAAGCCGCTGGCCCTGCGCGGCGGTGGCAACGGCTGGATGATGTCGTCGGCCGCGGCGGAGGACCCGGCGCGCACGGCGGCGGTCGAGGAGTTCATCAAGTTCCTCTACCAGCCCGAGCAGCTGCAGAGCTGGGTCGGCACGTACAACCAGTTCTCCGCGGCGACGGCCGACGCGATCGGCGACGTCACCCCGGACAACCCGCTCAACCTGTACTCGGCGACCGAGCTGGCGGACACCGTCGACTTCGCCCAGCTGCACGACCTCTACGTCAAGCCGGGCGTGGACCCGACGCCGGAGATCTCGTGGTTCCTCGGGACCAAGGGGGCCACGGGCGCCGAGCTCGCCGCCCGGTACGACGCGCTGTACCAGGACTGACGGACATCCCGCAGTGACCGCGGGTGGGCCCGGCGTGCACACGCCGGGCCCACCCGCCGGACGGAGAACCCTTCGATGACGAACACCCTCGCGCCGGTGCCGGCGCCCATGCCGGACACGCAGGTCGAGCGACCGCCCGTCGGCCACCGGCTGACGGCGGTCGAACGCAGCAACCGCGTCCTGGCGACCTTCTCGTTCCCCTCGGTGATCTGGTACGTCATCTTCACCATCGGGCCGCTGTTCGCGATGTTCTTCATCGCGTTCCTCAACTGGAGGAGCCTGATCTCCACGCCCACATGGGCCGGGTTCGGCAACTTCACCAAGTTCTTCCAGGACGAGCGTGTCGGCATCGCGTTCAAGAACACCGGCATCCACATGGCGGCGACGATGCCGTTCCAGACGGCCGGCGCGTTCATGATCGGCTACTTCCTGTCGCTCCGGCTGCCCGGGCACCGCATCTTCCGCGTCGTGCTGTTCATCCCGGCGCTGATCTCGCTGGCGCAGCTCGGCACGATGTTCACGGTGGTCCTCGGCTCGACCGGCCTGGTCAACTCGCTGCTCGAGGGCCTCGGCCTGCACGGCCTGGAGACCGCCTGGCTCGCCGACCAGCGCACCGCGATGATCAGCCTGATCCTCGTCACCATCTGGGCCGGCACGGGCTTCAACGCCGTGCTGTTCTCCGCGCGCCTCGGGTCGATCGACCCCGAGATCTACGCCGCGGCCGAGCTCGACGGTGCCAACCACTGGCAGCGGCTGTGGCGGATCGCCTTCCCGATCTCCATCGACTACTTCGGCGTCATCACGATGCTGCAGTACCTGTGGACACTGTTCGGCACAGCCGGACTCATCCTCATCCTCACCAAGGGCGGCCCGGGGCAGGCGACCTCGACGCTCTCGTGGCTCGTCTACCGGTTCGCCTTCTCGGACGGCGCCAAGCTGGTCGGGTACAGCCAGGCGATCGGCGTGGTGCTGTTCGTCCTCGGCGTGCTCGGCCTCGGCGTCATCCGCTCGATCTTCCGTGAGAGGCACTGACCATGGCCGCCACCGCGTCCGCCCCCGTCGTCGCCCGCAGCCGACGTCGTCGCCGCAACCGCCCGGGCACCATCACCGGCGGCCTGCTCACGGGTTACGTCCTCATCGGCCTGTACAGCCTGACGCTCGTGCTGCCGCTCTACTGGCTGCTGATCTCGAGCTTCAAGGACCGCTTCGAGGTCTTCAAGAACCCGCTGATCCCCAGCTTCTCGCAGGGGTTCGGCAACTACGCCGAGGTCTGGAAGCTGCTCGACGCCGGTCCCGCGCTGCTGAACTCGGTCTACATCACGGTGCTCGCGCTGGCGCTGACCATCGCGGTCGCCATCCCGGCGTCCTACGGCCTGGCGCGCGCCAAGGGCAGGATCTCCACGGTCGTGGAGCGCATCTACGCGCTCGGCTTCCTCATCCCGGGCTTCGCGTCGCTGGTGCCGACGCTGCTGCTGGCGATCCACATCCACATGTACCACACGCGTGAGTTCATGATCCTGTACCTCTCGGCGTCGGCGCAGCCGCTGTCCGTGATCCTGCTGACGCAGTTCATGCGGACGGTGCCGCCCGAGCTGGAGGAGGCGGCGCTGATCGACGGCGCCGGGCGGTTCCGCATCCTGCGGTCGGTCTACATGCCGCTGGTGATGCCGGGCATCGCGACGATCGGCATCCTCCAGTTCATCTCGTACTGGAACGAATATCTCTACACGCTGACCATCACCGGCGTCGCGACCGACGTGCGCACCATCCAGGTGGCGCTGCCGACGCTCATCTCCCATCAAGGCAACACCAACTACGCCTGGGTGTGCGCCGGCACCATCCTGTCGATCGCACCCGTGTTCCTCATGTACGTCGTCCTCAACCGCCGCATGGAGGATGCACTCGTCGCGGGCGCCCTCAAGGGCTGAGCCAGGATGTCCCGCGATCCCGTGTTCACCACCAGGACGGATCGCGAGGACGGGTTCGATCTCCGTGCCGTCGCGTTCGGGGACGAGGTCGTCCTCGCCCGTCTCTACTTCGCCGCGCGCGACCCGTTGTGGCGCACGGTGCCGCTGCGCGCGGTCCGGTCACAGCGGACGACGACCCCGGACGGCTTCGCCGTCGTCGTGGAGGCCGTCAGCGAGTCACCGGTGATGCCGATGTCCGTGACGATCGAGTACCGGGCGGCCGGCGACGAGCTGGTGGCGCGCGCCGTTGCCGTCGCGGGTGGCGACTTCGACTACAACCGGGTCGGGCTGTGCCTGCTGCTCGACAGCGCGGCGTACCGCGGGCGCACCGGGCACACCCGCAGCGGTGACACCTCGTCGTCGTTCACGTTCCCGGAGCCGATCGTCACCCGGGCGTGGACCGACGAGAACGCCGTCCGCTTCCACGACCCGTTCGACGCGCTCGAGACGGAGCTGGCGAGCGGGACGCGGGTGCGGCTGGAGCTCGAGGGCGCACGCTTCGAGCTCGAGGACCAGCGCAACTGGACCGACCCGTCCTACAAGGCCTACTCCGCGTCCGACGAGCCTTGGCCGTTGCGTGCGCACGCGGGCGAGCGGTTCGCCCAGGTGGTGCGGCTGCGCGTGGCACCCGGACCGCGGGCGCCACGCGAGGACGACGGTCACATCGCACTGGCAGGGACCGTCGGGACGCTGCCGCCGGTCGGCGTGTACACGGGCCGCGTCGCCGCGGACTCGCTGCGCCCGGCAGGCGGGTTCGAGCAGCTCAACTCGGCCCGCGGTGCCGGGGACACGGCTCCGTGCGCGGTCGAGCTCGCCGTCAACGGCGCGGTGCACGCCTCCGACGACGACTCGGTGCTCGAGGCGACCTCGACCCACGGCGAGCTGGTGCGCCAGGCACGGGCCATCTGCCCCGGGACGCCGGTGCACCTGGCACCGATCGCGTTCCTCGACGAGGCGGGCGACTGGCGCGGCCGCGACGGTGACTACCGGCCCGAGCCGCCCACGGGCTCGACCTCGCGGCGCTGGGCCGAGGCGCTGGCGGCGACCTGGGTGGTGGCGAGCGTCGCCGGTGCGGCCCCGGCCGGGGTGGCCTCGCTGCGCTACTTCTCGCCGGACCTCCCGGCAGGGTCGCCGGCTGCGGAGGTGATCGAGCGGCTGGCCCACCTCGAGGGGCGCGAGCTGCTGGAGGTGACCGCGCCGCCTCCGCTGGCGGCGCTCGCCGTCGTGACGGGCGAGGGCTGCGTCACGCTGGCGGTCGCGAACGCGAGCCCGGATCGGCAGCACACGGTGCTGCCCGACGGGACACCCGTCGAGCTGGCCCCGTTCGCGGCGCAGTGGTTCGAGGTGTCCTACGCCGTGGCCCAGCGCGCCAGCTGAGCGGGGTCGTCCAGCCCCGAGCCGAAGGACACCACTCGCGCACCGGCCACCAGGTACTCGTCGGCCACTGCCGTGGTGATGCCGCCGGTGGCGACCAGCCGGACCTCCGGGAACGGCGCACGCAGCGCACGGAACCAGCCCGGGCCGAGCACCGAGGCGGGGAACGCCTTGAGCCAGTGCAGGCCCAGCCGGCCGGCGCGCTGCACCTCGGTCGGCGTGGACACTCCCGGCAGCACGGCCAGGCCGGCGCCCAGGCCCGCCGCCACGACGTCCTCGTCGAGCCCGGGACTCACCAGGTAGGCCGCCCCGGCGTCCCGGGCCAGCGCCACCTGACCCGGGTCGACGACGGTTCCGGCACCCACCACGAGCCCACGAGCCCGCGCCGCGGCCGCGGCGGCACGCAGTGCGCCGGCACCCTGCTCACCCTGGAGCGGCACCTCGAGCATCGTCACGCCGGCGTCCCAGGCGCGCGTCGCCAGCGCCACCGTCGCCTCGGGTGACAGGCCGCGTGCGATCACCAGCGCGCGGGTGGCCGCGAACCGCTCGTCGAACCAGGCGTCCGAGTCCATGCCGTCGCTCCCTAGGTCGTCCGTCCGCTCGTCGTCGGCCGTCGCTGCGGCCGCTAGTAGTCCGCCGTCGTGGCCAGCGCCGCGCCGGCTCGCCGGTGGCCCGTGGCGAGGGCCTCCGCGAGCGTCGCCCCGTCCAGGCGCGCCGCCAGGAAGCCGGCCGCGAAGGCGTCGCCGGCGCCGATCGGCTCGACCACCTCGACCGGCCCCGGTGCCACGGTCACCTGACGGTCCCCGACGAAGGCGTGCGCCGGGCCCGGGCCGTCCTTGACGACGAGCGCCGGCACGGACGGGAAGCGGGCGCGCACCGCCTCCGCGGTCGAGGTGCCCCAGAGGGTCTGCGCCTCGTCGCGCCCGACGAAGACGAGGTCGGCCTGAGCAGCGAGCTGGCTGAGCCGCACCGCGGCGTCGGCCCGGCCCTGCCACAGCGAAGGGCGGTAGTTGACGTCGAACGACACCGGAAGTCGCAGCGCGCGGCGGCGCCCCAGGACGTGCTCGACGAGGCGCAGGCAGGAGTCCGAGAGTGCCGGGGTGATGCCGGTGAGGTGCACCCAGGGAACGGTCGACAGCGGGAGCCGGTCGGCGAACTCCGGACCGAGCCGTGAGGCCGCCGACCCCCGGCGGTAGTACAGCACGCCGTTCCCGGGGTCCTTGAGGAACAGTCCGGTCGGCGCCTGCGGGTCACGCCGGGCGAGCGCGACGTCGACGCCCCTGCCGGCGAGCATGGCGAGCACCCGGCGCCCCAGTGCGTCATCGCCGACGGCGCCCGCCCACGCGGCGGGGGTGCCGAGCGCGACCAGGTGGCTGGCGACGTTCGACTCGGCGCCCGCGATGTCGAGCAGGAACTGCTGCGCGGTCTCCAGCGGCTCGGCGCAGCTGGGGGTGACCAGCGCCATGGTCTCGCCCACGGCGAGAACGGCGGGCACGCCGTCGCTGGGCTCCATCGTCACTCCTCGGGCACGGGGTCGGGCCCATCGTAGCCTGAACCGGTTCAGCACTAGGATGCGACCGTCCCCGCACGGCACCGACGCCGCGCCTCGAGACTGGAGCCGCCCGTGTACGACATCACCACCTACGGAGCCGTCGGCGACGGCACGACGAACGACGCCGCGGCGATCCAGGCTGCGGTGGACGCCGCCTCGGCGGCCGGTGGCGGAGTGGTGCGCGTGCCCGCTGGCCGGACCTTCCTGTCCGGCTCGGTGACACTGCGCTCGCACGTCGAGCTGCACCTCGAGCGGGGCGCCGTGCTGCAGGCGAGCGGGCGCTGGGCGGACATCACGGTGCGCCCGGTGACCAGCGCGCTGTCCGGCGGCGTCGTCCTGCCGGACACCCCGCCCAACGGGGTGTTCCTGTGGGCGCAGGGTGCCACCGACGTCGCGATCACCGGACCCGGCACCGTCGACGGGGGCGGCCGGTTCTACGTCGCGGAGGACCGCGGCCCGATCTACCGGATGCCGGAGGCCCGGCCGTTCACGGTGTTCCTGCTCGACTGCACCGACGTGACGCTCACCGACACCACCTACCGGGACGGCGCGCTGTGGACGGTCCGTCTGACCGGCTGCGAGGACGTGCGGATCACCGGTCTGCGCATCCGCGGCGACATGAAGGTGCCCAACGCCGACGGCATCGACATCGACCGATGCCGGCGCGTGCGCATCAGCGACTGCGACATCCGCACGCCCGACGACGCGATCTCCCTCAAGGCGGTCGACGAGTTCGCCTCGTCGGGTGTCTGCGAGGACGTCGTCATCACCGGCTGCGTGCTGGAGAGCAAGTCCAGCGCCGTCGTGTTCGGTGCCGACGCGGTGGCGCCCATCCGCGACGTGGTCGTCACCGACTGCGTCATCCGCGCCAGCCACCGCGGCGTCTCGCTCAAGTGCGCGCAGGCCGGCGACTACGAGAACGTGCTGTTCTCCCACCTGGTCATCGAGACCACGACCTACGCCGAGCCCTGGTGGGGCCGCGGTGAGCCGATCCACGTCGGGGTGTTCCCGTGGCACGACGAGGTGGGCCACGTGCGCAACGTGCGGTTCGTCGACATCCTCGCCCGCGCCGAGAACGGGGTGAACATGGCCGCCGTCGCGCCCGGCCACATCGACGGCGTGCTGCTGGAGAACGTCCGCGTCGAGCTGGAGAAGCGGTCGGACGAGCAGGGCGGCCTGTTCGACCGGCGCCCGTACTCCGGCACCCCGGACCTCTACCCGCACCCGGTGTCCGGGTTCTACGTCGAGAACGCGGCGAACGTCGTCGTGCGGCACTGCGAGGTCGCCTGGGCCGGCCTGCGGCAGGACTACTGGGCCCATGCTCTCGAGGCGGTGGCCGCGCCCGGGCTCGTCATCGAGGATCTGCGCGGCGAGGCGGCCTCGCCGGACCTGCCGGCGGTGGTCCTCCGGTGAGCCCGCACGCGCTGCGTGACATCCAGATGCGCGACCCGTTCCTGCTGGTCGAGGACGGCACCTACTACCTGTACGGCTCGACCGACCCGGACATCTGGCGAGCACCCGGCGTGGGTTTCGACGTCTACCGCGGCACGTCGCCGGGGGTGTTCACGCAGTTCGACGGCCCGTTCCCGGCGTTCCGGCCGCCGGCGGGCTTCTGGGCGCGGATCAACTTCTGGGCGCCCGAGGTGTACGCGACCGGCGTCGGGCACGTCATGCTCGCGACGTTCCTGCCGGTGGACGGTCACCGCGGCACAGCCGTGCTGCGCTCGACGTCCGGCCCGCTCGGCCCGTTCGAGCCGTGGAGCGACGGCCCGGTGACACCGCCGCAGTGGGACTGCCTGGACGGCACGCTGTTCGTGGACGACGAGGGCGCGCCGTGGCTGGTGTTCTGCCACGAGTGGGTGCAGGTGGGCGACGGCCAGGTCGTCGCGATGCGGCTCGCGCCGGACCTGCGATCGGCGGCCGGCGACCCGCACGCGCTGTTCACCGCGACGTCGGCCCCGTGGGTCGCGCCGCTGGCCGGGGAGGCACCGGGCAGCCACGTCACCGACGGGCCGTTCCTGCACCGGTACGCCGACGGGCGGCTGTCGATGGTGTGGAGCTCCTACGGACCGGCGGGCAACTACTGCATCGGCGAGGCGTGGTCCGACGGCGGGGGAGTCCTCGGGCCGTGGCGGCAGTCGCGGCGGCCGCTCTACGAGGCGGACGGCGGGCACGGCATGCTGTTCCGCTCCCCGTCCGACGAGCTCTACCTGGCGATCCACACCCCGAACACCAGTCCCGACGAACGGCCGATCTTCGTCGCGATCGCGGAAACCCCGGCCGGCCTCGTCGCGACCGGGACGGTCATCTCGTAGCGGCGGGGCCGACGGTCCGGTACGGGTCGGCGGTCGGGACGAACTCGACCGGCAGTCCGGGCAGGGCGCCGGGCAGCCAGCGGGCCACCTCGACCATGCCCTGCTCCTCGGACGGCACGTGCCCGACGACGACGAGCCCCTTGGCCAGGCCGGCCGTCACGGCGTCCGCGGCGTACGCGCCCGTCTCCCACTCGTTCGACTCGCCGATCACCAGCGCGTCGACGTCGGGGCGGGCGAGCATCCGCCGGTTCGTCTCGAAGCCCCAGAACCCCGGTTGCAGCCCGACGACCGACACCGGCAGGTCGGGGTCGCCGACGTAGCGCAGCGCGGACGCCCCGACGCCGTGGGCGACGGCTGCGGCGAGGTCGGCGAGGGTCGTCGTCGGCAGATCGTAAACGCCGGGGTCGTCGGGTCGCTCGCGGTCCAGCCACCCCAGCGCGCGGGCGGTCCCCACCGTCACCTCGTCGGGCGCCGCGAGGTGCATCGCGTCGTGGAGCCGCCACACCACGAGACCGTGCTCGGCGATGAACGCAGCCTTCGCGGCGTGGACCGGGTCGGCGGTCGCCTCGAGCAGGGGGTTCCAGCCCTCGCTGTGGTGGAAGAACAGCGGCTCGTGCGAGATCACCAGGTCGAGGCCGCGAGCGGCGGCCCGCCGGAGCACGTCGAGGGTGGCCATCATCGCCGTCGCGACGCCGTGGACCTCCTGGTCCGGGTCCCCGGCGAGGTACTGGTCGATCGTGTCCGGTGCGGCCGGCACCCCGAAGTGCGTCTCGACCAGCCCCACCACCTGCCGCGCCGTGATCGCCACAGCGGCACCCTAACGGCCGGCCACCGCCTCCCCGAACCGGATGTGAGGAACGGGCACCGGCCGGACACTTCCGGGTGTGACGAACCCAGCCGACGAGACGCGGCTCGCGGCGTTGTTCGAGGCGCACTCGCGCCGCGTCTACGCCTACGCCGCCCGGCACACCGACCCGGAGACGGCGCAGGACGTCGTCGCCGAGGTGTTCCTGACCGCGTGGCGCAGGCTGCGCGACGTCCCGGACCCGCCGCTGCCGTGGCTGCTGGTCACCGCCCGCAACGTGGTGAGCAACACGCGGCGGTCGGCGCTGCGCCAGGACCGGCTCGGTGCCGCGGTGGCGCAGGTGAGCCTGCTCGCCGCCGTCACGCCCGGGGCCGACGAGACCGCGATCGAGCGTGCCCGGATGTTCGCGGCCCTCGACGAGCTGACCGCCGTCGAGCGTGAGGCGCTGCTGCTCACCGCCTGGGACGGCCTGCCGGCGCGCGACGCCGCGGTCGTCGCCGGCTGCACCGTGCGCGCTTTCGAGGTGCGGCTGTCCCGGGCTCGCGCCCACCTGGACGGTCTCCTCGGCGAACCGACCGAACCCATCACGACGACCGACGAGGTGCTGACATGAACGCCACCGACCGCCTCACCGCCCTGCGCCCCACCGACGCCACCGTCGACCGCCTCTGGTCGCCCGACGACCGCGCCGCGACGCTCCGGCGGGTGCTCGACACCGGGCCCGCCCCCACGCGCCGGTCCCGCCGGCCGGTCGCGCTCGGTCTGGCCGCCGCGGCGGTGACCGTCGTCGCCGTCACCGTGTCGCTGGTGCTCCCCGGCGGCACGCCGGGCAGCGCCAGTCCGGCCGCAGCCGCCGAGCTGGACCGGCTGGCCACGGTCGCCGCATCCGCACCCATCGACGCCGCCGGGCCCGACGACGTGCTGCACATGGTGATCGTCGAGCAGCAGACCGGCGGGGGTGTGCCGGAGAACGCGAGCGGCACACCGATGCAGACCACCATGGAGAGCTGGACGGCGTCCGACGGCACGGTCTGGCGCAAGGACTCCGGCGGGCCGCTCGGCGGCGTCTCCTACTTCGTGTTCACCGACGCCACCGACAGCACCACGGCGCCGACCCCGGCCTACCTCGCGAGCCTGCCCACGGACGCCGGTGCACTGCGCGACTACCTCCGCGCCCACGTCAGCGGCTCGAACTCCACGGACGAGGCCGTGTTCACCGCCGTCGGCGACATGCTCCGCGGCGGGTTCGCACCACCTGCGCTGCGCGTGGCTGCGCTCGACGTGCTCAAGCACACCGACCACGTCACGCTCGGCCCCGCGGTGACGGACCAGCTCGGACGGGCAGTGGTCGAGCTCGACTTCGTCGACCAGGCCACGCGTCCGGACACGGTGCAGGCGCTGTACTTTGCACAGGACAGCGCCGAGATCGTCCAGGAGAGCCTCCGGGGACCCGGCATGGACTACCGCAGCATCGTGCAGACCGCCGAGGTCGTCGCCGCGGTGCCCGACGAGGTCCGGGCGCAGGCGGGCTCGCCGACGAACCTCGTGCCGCGAGCGAACGAGGGCTGACCTGAGCGGTCGAGCGGGCTCCTGCCTTCGGAGGGGAGGCGGGAGCCCGCTCGTCATGCCCGCGGCGTGCCGCGGACGGTCCAGGCGCGGGCGGACAGCTCGACCGAGCCGTCGTCGGCCACCGGCAGCCGGGCGCGGAACTCGTCGGCCACCCGCGCGCGGTGGTCCGCGCCCAGCCCGGCGAGGTAGCGACCCGCGGGGCCCTGGCCGCCGAGGAAGGGCGTCCAGACCTCGTCGAACGAGGCGAACCGCCGGTGCGCGACGACGGCGTCGTGGGACACCTCGCCGAGCCCCGCCGCCGACCAGGCCGCCTGCAGCGCGCCGGGCCGGCAGATCGGGAAGCGCGCCGCTTCGTCCAGGTCCGCCCGTGCCGGGTCCACCGCGGCGACGGCCTGCCAGAACAGGTGCAGCGGCTGCATCCCCTGCGCGTAGTCCCAGACGAACGCGGCGACGGTGCCGCCCGGCCGCACGGTGCGTACCTGTTCGCGCAACGCCGCCGACACGTCCGGCAGGAAGTTGAGCACCAGGCCGCTGACGACGACGTCCACGCTCGTGTCGTCGGCCGGCAGCGCGTCCGCCGAGGCCACCTGGACCACGGCCGGCCGCCCGGCCAGGTCTCGTCGGGCCGCCGCGACGAACGCGGGTGAGGGGTCGACCGCCAGCACCAGCGCAGGCGCCGCCCCGGCAAGGATCGCCGACGTGAGGGCACCGGTGCCGCAGCCGACGTCCAGCCAGCGCAGGCCGGGCGACGCGTCGAGCCACGCGACGAACGTGGGCGCGACGAGCCGGCTCCACCGGCCCATGAACCGCTCGTACGCCTCGCCGTCGCTGAACTCGTCGGCCATCGTCGGAGCATCGGTGCCGACCCGGACCGTGTCAACGGGTGCGGCCGGCCCGGAGCAGGATGGACGGCATGACCTCCACCCAGCCCATCCGCACCACGCGCGGCTCCGTCGCCCTCGTCAACGCCTACGTCGTCCCCGTCACGTCGGCACCGGTCGAGCGCGGCACCGTGCTCGTCGAGGACGGCGTGATCACGGCGGTCGGCGCGGACGTCGTCGTGCCCGCCGGGGTGCGCACGTTGGACGCGGGCGGGCGCTGGGTGCTGCCGGGCTTCGTCGAGGCGCACGGGCACCTGGGCGTGCACGAGGAGGGTGAGGGCTGGGCCGGCGAGGACGTCAACGAGATGCCCGACCCGACCGGCGCCGCCCTGCGCGCCATCGACGGGATCAACGTCGAGGAGGAGGGGTTCCGCGACGCGCTCGCGGGTGGCGTGACGTCCGCGGTGGTCAAGCCGGGCAGCGGCAACCCGATCGGCGGGCAGACGGTCGCGATCAAGACCTGGGGCGGGCGGACCGTCGACGAGCAGGTGATCTCGGACGCGGTGAGCGTGAAGTCCGCGCTCGGCGAGAACCCCAAGCGGGTCTACGGCGAGAAGAAGGCGCTGCCGTCGACGAGGCTGGGCGTCGCGCTCGTCATCCGCCAGGCGTTCGTCGAGGCGCAGAACTACGTCGCTCGTCGGGCCGCCGCCCAGGCCAAGGGCGAGCCCT
>CAZFTZ010000377.1:0-4705 GCA_964521875.1 uncultured Cellulomonas sp.
CGCACCGCCACCGCGGCCGGAAAACAAATCCTCCAGTGCCTTTCGCGTCGTCGCCGACGCGCGTACCCTTCGCTTCACGGGATGCTCCTTTCGCTTCGATCCAAACGTCGCCAAACGTTCGAATCGTGAGGATGCATCCCGTCTTCGATTTACAGCAAGGTTAAGACTTCACCATGGAATGGCAGCGGCCTCGCAGTGGATGGCGACAAAGATCACTACGTATATGAGCTGCTCTGCTACTTGGCCCTTTGTAAGCAAGTCACTGGGCACTACAGAATCCGGCTGGTTCCTCGGGACGATCCGAAGACCCACAAGCGGACAGCAAAGTGGCCGCGATCGCCAGGGCTCAAGGAGAAGCATTCATATTTCACGCTGCACGATCAGACCGGCCAATGTCAATTCGAGCTCTGTCCAGGGATCAAGGTGATGGATAAATATGGCATTCATCGTGCCGCAGACATCAACCTCCTGCGTGGGAGTGCCTCGCCTCAGCCGACTTTTCGGGATGTCTATGGCATCTGGGATGCAAAATATCGCATCAAGGCTACAGCGCGAATCGACGGCCCCGAATTTGCGGATTTCGTCTACACGTACGAAGTGATGGATAAGCCGGAGCTTCCCGCGGCTTGGGCTGGCGCAGTGGGGTTGCCATTTCGGCTGTCGGGTTTGTTGACTAACGGGGAGTTCTCGACGGAACCTGACAACGCGCTAATCGCGCGAGGCATACAGGAAACCGCAGGTTTTCCGGAAAAGCCGGAGACACGACCCCAGCCGTCCCATTGGCCGGTCGCATTACCGGCAGCATAGCGCTGTCCGGGACGCATGTTTGCGCGTACTTTTTCGCCGCAGGCTAGCGCTGGCGCAGGCGGTCAGTCATGAATGCGACAGCCCCTGCAGGGGTTGATACGCGGGTTACCTCGAACGGAAGGAACGCGCAGCCCTAAGTCATCCGCAGATGCCCGGCTCCGACCGCGTGCCGCCATTACCCCTAAAGAGGCGGCTCCTTCATACCGAAGGCTGACGTCACTTCCCACAGAACAAAATATTTGCAAGGTTCCTGACGGAAGCGAACGGTTTAACCGTCATACCCAACAGTGGGGCTCGCACCCATGGACTGACCGACCCACGGATAATTGGGAACCAAAAAGCAAGCGCGACCCCTTTGATATGCCCGACTCTGCGAGGGGTTTTGAACAATGATCAAAGTTGATTGTCGCGCCGTTTTTCTGCCGGTCCTTTGTCCATTGCTCTCTGCTGAGACGTACGGCCGCGAGAGCGCGGAATCTGCGAATCGCACCAAAATCGATTTCGAGATAACCGAGCCGACCATGGTGCGGGCGCTTATGCAATTCACCGAGCAGAGTGGGCTGCAACTCGCCTTCCCAATCGCGGGAACAGACGAGCTTCGGGCTCCGCAAGTTGTGGGCAACTCTACGCCCGCCGCTGCGCTCGACAAGCTCTTCATCGGTTCGGGGTTGCGCTATGAATTTGCGAACGAGCGAACCATCTCCGTTCGCATCGCACGAAACCTACACGATCAAGATCCAGCTGAGTCGCCCGACCGATTGCATCTCGTGCGTCAAGTCGGGGGCAGAAGCAGCACGCCGGACGCGCCTCTCGATATAGATCAGACTAGACCGACACGATCGCATCCAATCGTTGGCCCAGACAAGTAGAACATCGACCTGTATTGGGGGAGCTCGAGTATGAAGTATCGCCCTGCCACTTGGATGGCCCTTGCCGCCACTCTCTTTATCTCCGTATCGGCATTCGCTCAGGAAAAGACCGCGCTTGCAGGGGCGCTTGGGCGTGTGACGCTCGACATTCCTGCGCAGGGCTTGCGTGAGGCACTGCGAGAGTTCAGCTCGCAATCAGGCATGCAACTGCTGTACCGATCCGAGGACGTTTCGACTGATGGCTTGATGGCCCCGACGGTAGAAGGTGAGCTCACAACTTCTGATGCGATCAAGAAGCTACTGTCACAAACCAAGTTGTCGTTCGAATTTGTAAACGCTCGAACCGTGCGAATTTCGAATCCCGAAAATCCGTTGCGGCTGAAGAAGACATCGGCAACGCTCCCGCAGTTCGCGAACCTGCGGCTCGCACAATCCGATACTAGCGGAAGTCCTAGGAGCGATTCGCAGGGTACCGGCCGGTCGCAAGGGAAGGCTGGCAGCGCCGAGGCGCTTCAGAGCGTCGAGATCGACATCCCGGAAATCCTAGTTTCAGGATCCAAGGTCCTGAATACCGATATCAAGCGTTCGCGCGACGGTGCACAGCCCTATGTCGTATTCGAGCGGGAGACGATTCAGCGGTCTGCCGCAACGAGCGTCGAGGACTTCTTGAGGCAGCGTCTCCCGATGAATACGCAGGGGGAATCGACGAGCCAAGGCCGAGGCGGCTCCCTCGGCAATGTCAGCCAGATTAATCTGCGCGGATTGGGAACGAACCAGACTCTTATATTGATCGACGGTCGCCGTACGACGAGTACTGTCGTATCCGGCACGCCCTTTCAATCAAACATCAATGGCATCCCGCTAGCGGCGGTTGAACGCATTGAAGTTCTACCCACAACAGCGTCGGGTATCTATGGTGGCAGCGCGACCGGTGGCGTCGTCAACATCGTTCTGAGGCACGATTTCTCAGCGGCCGAAGCGCAGTTGGAATACAGCAATGCGTTTAAATCGGATTCCAAGGGAGTCAAAGCCGATCTGACGAAGGGATTCAATTTTGGCAAAACGAATTTTCTGATCGGACTGAGCTACAACGACACGAACGGTCCGAGCTTGGGCGATCGTTCATTCCTGCAGCGTGGCTACAGCAGGATTCTCGCCAACAACAATCCGGCTGGTCTTCTTCTCTTCGGATTCGCGCCGCCCTCTGGAGCCCGGCCGAATATCATTAGTGCAGATGGGTCCCCGCTATTCGGGCCAGGTACATCGAATATTACCTCGGTTCCATCCGGCTACACATCGAGTGCTGGCCTAGCGCCCCTGCAGGCGAATGCGGGCCAATTCGACCTGGATCTGATGGACACTGCGCAGCCATTCGGTGCGAAGGTCGGATTGCTCAATGACTATACATCCAAGGCTGCGATGGTGACGCTCCGACACGAGTTCACACCGAACTTACAAGTATTCATGGAAGGAACCTATGCCCGCGAAGAGTCGGTGCACGTGGGGAATGGTTTGTCTACGATCGGATACCCGGTCGCAGCTTTTGCACCCAACAATCCCTTCGGACAAGACATCCTGGTTACATTTCCCGAGGCCGGCAGCAACAGCTTGTCGCGGGAGGTGACGAAGATCGATAACTCGCGAGTAGTGGGAGGTCTGCTCTTCCGCCTGCCCGCGGAATGGAGTGGTGGCGCCGAATTTAGCTGGAGCTCATTTCGTGATCAGTACACCGACCCGCTTCTCCTCTCGGGCGAGGAATTCAATGTGATCTTCGATGGAACCGTAGATGTTTTGCGGGATACGACCGTCAACCCGATAGACCTGACAGCCTACTTGCTTCCCAGAACGGACCCTGCGCCCGCACGTTCGTCGGCAACCGACACCACACTTCGCTTCGCTGGCCCGGTTTTTCGTCTGCCTGGGGGTGCAATCAGCCTCACTACGCTACTCGAGACGCGGAAGGAGTCCTTTGATGAAGCCAGCACCACGTCCTTCGCCGGTGGCGCTCCTGAGACTCTCGTATTTCCGAGTCGTTCGCAGAGCGTTGACAGTGCCTATCTCGAGGCGCGACTGCCGTTTATCTCGAAATTGAACTCGAAGGTCGGCGTCGAAGAGCTCGAATTGCAGCTTGCAGCGCGTCATGACCGCTTCGAGGTGAACGGCGTTACCTCTTTGGTCGCACCCGGACAGGCCCCCGTCCGCGTGACCAACAAGAATCAATCGACCGATCCAACTGTCGCGATCCGCTACAGGCCCGTACAAGATCTGATGTTTCGCATGAGCTACGGCACTGGATTTCTGCCTCCTTCCGTACAACAGATCGTTCCACGCAACGACATTACGCGTACCGTAGTTGATCCCAGGCGCGGCAATGCCGCTACAGTTGTGCCGGGAAGTCAGATCCTGGCGGGCGGCAATCCAGAGTTGCTCCCGGAGCAATCGAAGACACGCTCCGCCGGCTTCGTGCTAAGCCCCAGAGCACTCGCGGGGTTTCGCCTATCGGTCGACTACACCAAGATCGAGAAGAGCGACAACATTGCGAACCCATTTCCGACGATTCAGACGCTCATCAACAATGAGAGCCTGGTTCCGGATCGCATCATCCGCGGCCCAACAGCGGGTGACCCCTTTGGGGTTGGCGCCATCATCGGCGTCAATCGCACCTTGTTCAACATTGCCAGCGCAGAAGTCACGGCATATGACGTGGCGCTCGACTACAACAGCGAGATCGCAAGTCTTGGCTCCATTGGATTCTTTGCCGCCGCGACTTGGCAACCTCACTATAAGACGCAAATCGTCGCAAACGCTCCGATTGAAGAGAATGTGGGCGTGGCGTTTACCAATCCTCAGCGACTCCGTGCGAACGCAGGAGTTTCCTGGGCGCGCAACGGCCTTCGGCTCGACTGGATCAGCCGCTACATCCACTCCTATCTCGTGTCTGAAGACCCGTTCATTATCGCAAGCCAGGGGGATGATGGACGCGTCGGAAGCCAGCTCTATCATGACTTTAGTGCTGCCTACCGGTTTTC
>CAZFTZ010000378.1:0-4714 GCA_964521875.1 uncultured Cellulomonas sp.
GCTCGGCGCGCAGCAGCCTTCTGAACGCAGAGCCGGACAGCTCCTTCTGGCGGCGCCGAAGCCAGGTCCACAGGTTGAGGTAGGTCAGCAGGTCCGACGACGGGTCGGCGAACCGGCGGTGCAGTGCGTCGGCCTGCTCGCGCTGGTCCGCCGGCCGCTCGCGCGGGTCCTGGATCGACAGCGCGGCGGCGACGACGACGACCTCGCGCGCGACGCCGCGGCGCCCCGCCTCGACGACCATCCGCGCCAGCCGAGGGTCGATCGGCAGCTGCGCCAGCGCACGCCCCACGTCCGTCAGCCGCACCCGGCCGCCCTCGTCGGGCCGCACCCCGTCGTCGGCCAGCTCGGTGCCTTCGCTCCGAGTCGGTGCATCGATCTGCCGATCCGAAGCGGAAGCACCGAGGTCGCGGCGGTGGGAGGGAGCGGGGGTGGTGGTGAGGGCGCCGAGCTCCGTGAGGAGCGTCACGCCGTCGCGCACCGCGCGCACGTCGGGGCGGTCGACGAACGGGAAGTCCGCGACCTCGTCGGGCGAGGAGACGACGCCCACCGCGACCATCTGGAGGATGACGCTCGCGAGCGAGGTGCGCAGGATCTCCGGCTCGGTGTAGCGAGGCCGGGACGCGAAGTCGTCGGGCCCGTAGAGGCGGATGGCGATGCCGGGCGACAGCCGCCCGGAACGCCCGGACCGCTGGTCGGCCGACGCCTGCGAGATCGGCTCGATCGGCAGCCGCTGCACCTTCGTCGCCTTGGAGTAGCGCGAGATGCGGGCGGTGCCGGAATCGACGACGTACGTCACGCCCGGCACGGTGAGCGAGGTCTCGGCGACGTTGGTCGCCAGCACGATGCGCCGGGCGGCGTGCGGTTCGAAGACGCGGCGCTGCTCGGCGGCGGACAGCCGCGCGTACAGCGGCAGCAGCTCGACGGCGTCGGGACGGCGGGGGTCGGCGACGCGCGGGCCGAGGGCGCCGCGCAGCGCCTCGGTCGCGTCACGGATCTCGCGCTCGCCGGAAAGGAAGACGAGCACGTCGCCGGGGCCCTCGGCCATCAGCTCGTCGACCGCCTCGACGATCGCGGTGTCGAGGTCCTTGGGCTCGTCGGGCGCAGGGTTGCGGCGCTTCGCGGTGCCCGACGAGCGGGTGCCGGTGGCCGACGAGCGGGTGCCGGCGGCCGACGAGCGGCTGCCGGTGGCCGACGAGCGCGCCGCGGGCACGTCGGCCGAGCCGGGCTCGTCGGACCTGGGCTCGTCGGACCCCGGCTCGTCGGACCCTGCCTCGTCGGACCCGGGCTCGTCGGGCCGCGGCGGCTCCGGGGAGAGCGGGCGGTAGCGGATCTCGACCGGGTAGGTGCGGCCGGTGACCTCGACCACCGGGGCAGGTTCGCCCGACGACGACGCGAAGTGCGCCGCGAACCGCGCGGAGTCGATCGTCGCCGACGTGATGATCAGCTTCAGGTCCGGCCGGCGGGGCAGCAGCCGCGTGAGATAGCCGAGCAGGAAGTCGATGTTGAGGCTGCGCTCGTGCGCCTCGTCGATGATCAACGTGTCATAACGCCGGAGCATCGGGTCGCGCTGGATCTGCGCGAGGAGCACGCCGTCCGTCATCACCTTGACGAGCGTCTCGTCGGCCGACTCGTCGGTGAAGCGCACCTGGTAGCCGACCGCGCCGCCGAGCGGGACGCCGAGCTCGAACGCGATCCGCTCCGCGACGGTGCGGGCGGCGATGCGGCGGGGCTGGGTGTGGCCGATCTGCCCGGCGCGGCCGCGACCGAGGTCGAGCAGGATCTTCGGGAGCTGTGTCGTCTTCCCCGATCCGGTCTCGCCCGCGACGACGACGACCTGGTGGCCGGCGATCGCTGCGGCGATGTCCGCCCGACGAGCGGAGACCGGCAGGTCCTCGGGGTAGGTGATCGGCGGCAGGGTGACGGCCGCGCGGGCCGCCTGGGCTCGGTGCGGTCGTCGGTCGCTCACGGCCGCCCATCCTCGCAAAGTCGGCAAGCCGATTCCGCTCTCGCTGTGAGTGTGCCGAGACTTTGACCTCGCATGGAACGGCCGCCGCGATCGTCACGTTATGGTCGAGTGGAAGTCAACCCCGCGTGGGGGATGACGCCGTCAGCGGGACGTCGTAGGGTCGCATTCGGTCGGCCCGGAGATGTGCCGACCGACCATCGCGAGGAGCGCGGCATGGACGACCTGCGGACGACCGCACCGGACCGCATCGGGGTCGAGGTGGTGGACGGCAGAACCGTCGTCAGCCTGGTCGGGGAGATCGACGCGGACCTGCGCGCACAGGCGAGCGACTGCATGGGGCTCGCGCTGATGCACGGCCTGCCGATCGTGGTCGACGCGGAGGCGGCGACGTTCGTCGACTCCGCGGGCATCGCCTTCGTGCTGCAGCTCTACATGGCCGGTCGCGAGGCGGGCATCCCCGTCACGCTGCGCGACCCGCACCGTGCGCTGCGCGACGTGCTCACCGTGGTGCGTGCCGGCGCGGGCGGACACGCGGAGGACGAGCGCCGCTGAGGTGTCGGTGGGCCCGGTTACCGTCGGGCCATGCGGCTGCTGCACACCTCCGACTGGCA
Organism: uncultured Cellulomonas sp.; assembly: GCA_964521875.1. Taxonomy (GTDB): domain Bacteria; phylum Actinomycetota; class Actinomycetes; order Actinomycetales; family Cellulomonadaceae; genus Cellulomonas. The sequence continues at coordinate 2,578 of CAZFTZ010000378.1, forward strand.
CCTGGGCCGCACCCTGCACGGCGTCGACCTGCTGGACCACCAGGCGGCGTACCTGGACCATCTCGTGGCGCTCGCGCGCGCGGAGCGGGTCGACGCGGTGCTCGTCGCCGGTGACGTCTACGACCGCGCGATCCCGTCGGTCGAGGCGGTCGCCGTGCTCTCCGACGCGCTGGCACGGCTGTCGGAGGTCGCCACCGTCGTCGTGACGTCCGGCAACCACGACTCGTCGACCCGGCTCGGGTTCGGCGCCGCGCTGATGCGTGAGCGGGTGCGGCTGCGCACCGCGATCGCGCAGGTGGGGAAGCCGGTCGTGGTCGGCGACGCGCTCGTCTACGGACTGCCCTACCTCGACCCGGACTTCGCGCGCTCCCGACTGGCCGACGAGGGCGGGGGGCTCCTCGCCCGGTCCCACGAGGCCGTGGTCGCCGCCGCGATGCGCCGCGTGCTGGCGGACCGCGCCGGCCGGCCGCAGCGCCGCGCGGTGGTGATGGCGCACGCGTTCGTCACCGGCGGCGAGGCGAGCGAGTCGGAGCGGGACATCCGGGTCGGCGGCGTGGACCAGGTGCCGGCCGGGGTGCTCGCGGGGGTGGACTACGTCGCCCTCGGGCACCTGCACGGGCCGCAGCAGGTGGCGCCCGGCATCCGGTACAGCGGGTCGCCGCTGGCGTACTCGTTCGGTGAGCAGCACCAGCACAAGTCGACCGCGCTGGTCGACCTGGGGCCCGACGAGCCCACGGTGGAGCTCATCCCCGCACCCGTGCCGCGCGCGCTCGCGGACGTCACCGGCCCGCTGGACCGGCTGCTGGCGGACGACGCGCACACCGGTGACTGGGTGCGCGTCACCGTCACCGACCCGGTGCGGCCGCCGGACCTGCAGGCTCGGGTGCGCAGCCACTTCCCGCACGCGCTCGTCGTGCTGCACGCACCTGCCGGTGGCGCCGTCGGGTCGTCGGGCGCGATCGCGGTCGGGGCGGGCTCGGACCCGCTGGACGTCGCGGCGCAGTTCGTCCGGCACGTCACCGGCGCCGACCCGGCACCGGCCGAGGTCGCCGTGCTGCGCCGCGCCTACGAGGACGTCGCCGCCGCGGAGCGGAGCGCCTGATGCACCTGCGCACGCTCACCCTGCAGGCGATCGGCCCGTTCGCCGGCCGTCACACGATCGACGTCGCGGAGCTGGGCGCCTCCGGCCTGTTCCTGCTCGAGGGGCCGACCGGCGCGGGCAAGTCGACCCTGATCGACGCGGTGGTGTTCGCGCTGTACGGCACGGTCGCCTCGGCGCAGGCGTCCGACGAGCGGTTGCGCTCCACCGCTGCGGACCCGGACACGGAGAGCTTCGTCGACCTCGTCTTCGAGGTGGGCGCCGGAGTGTTCCGCATCCGCCGCTCGCCGCAGTACGAGCGCGCCAAGCGCCGCGGCGAGGGCACGACGACGCAGCAGGCCACCGTCCGCGCCTGGCGGATGCCGGCCGACACCCCGACCGGCGGCGCGCCGGAACAGCTCGACCGGTACGGCGAGCCGCTGAGCAACCGGCTCGACGAGGTCGGCCAGCTCGTCGCCGGGTGGCTCGGGCTGGACCGGCAGCAGTTCGTGCAGACCGTGGTGCTGCCGCAGGGGGAGTTCGCCAGCTTCCTGCGTGCCAAGCCGGAGGAGCGGCGCCAGCTGCTGCAGAAGATCTTCGGCACCGAGGTGTACGACCGGCTGACCGAGCGGTTGGCGGTGCTGCGCCGCGAGGCGAACAACGCGGTCGCGGCGGCGAGCGTCGCGCTCGGGGAATCCGTCTCGCACCTGGTCGGGGCGGCACGGCTGCCCGACGAGGACGCGGCGGCGCTGCGCGCCGAGCTGGACGCGCTGGTGAGCGAGACGAAGGCAGCGGCGGTGCGCCTGGACCAGGCGGACCCCGTGGTGACCGCGACCAGGGGTGCCAGGAGCGCAGTCGAGGAACGCACGGAAGCCCTGGTGCAGGCGGCGGCGCTGGCGCGCACCGCGGCGACGACCGCCGACGAGGCCCGGGCGCGGGCGCGCACCGCGCTGGACGAGGCGACCGTGACGGCGAGCCTGCTGGAGCGGCGCGACCGGCTGCGGGCCGAGCGGTCGTCGCTGGAGCTGCGGACGGCGGAGGCCGGCGAGGCACGGACCA
>CAZFTZ010000379.1:0-3905 GCA_964521875.1 uncultured Cellulomonas sp.
CCGGCCGGACCGGCGACGGGGCGGGCGACGGGGCGGGCGCGGTAGGAGCCTGGACCGGCACCGGCTCGGGCAGCGGCGAACGCTCCACCCGGTACTGGAACGTCGTCGCGGTGGTCCCCTCGCCACCCAGCACGGCTGTCACCGCGGAGACGCCCGGTGCCGAGCCGGGCGACGCGGCCACCTGCGCGTCGGTCATCGCCGCGGTGTCGATGTAGCCCCTGATGTCGTGCGCCTCGGTGACCAGCACCGGGTGGTCGGCGGCCCGCGACCGCGTGACGCGGGTGATCCCACCGCCGACGGCCGGCGGCCGCCCGTCGGTCTGCGGCACCACGTCCTCGTCGTGCTCCAGCCGCACCACCGGGACGCCGGCCGGCAGCCGCCCCGGGACGCTCGGGGAGCCCGCCGTCACCACGCCGCCGATCCGGTACGTGCCTGCGGCCACCGCCGCCACGCTCATCGCCACCATCCCGCCCTGGCTGTGGCCGGCGAGCACCACGGGCTCGTCGGGCGCGATGCCTGCCGCGGCCATCGCCGCGACCACGCCCGCCGTCATCGGGTCGACGATCCCGCCGACGAGCTCCAGGTTGGTCCCCATGTCCGTCGCGACCTCCTGACTGAACCCCCAGGACTGCGTGCCCGGGATCGCCACCACCCACGACCGGCTGCCGTCGGGATGGTCGAGACGTTCCACTGTGACGGTGGCTGTCTGCGTGCCGGGCAGTCCGGTCGGCTGGCCGTCGTCGTAGGTCTTCCCGACGAGGTCGAGCACGCCCGCGAGCCCGGCCGGTGGCGCGAGCTGCGGCGGGTCGACGCGTGGCACCAGCTCGATGTCGCGACTCGCGCGGGCCAGCAGCAGGGCCAGCCCTGCCGCAGCCAGGCGCACCGGACCGACCGCCACCGTCGGCAGCACCGCCTCCGCCGAGGCGGCGATCCCGGTCACCAGCAGCTCGGGGATGCCGGCGGCCACCGCGTCGGACCACGCCTGCTCGGCGGCGCGGAGCGGGCTGCCGCCGGCCCGCAGGGTTGCCACGGCATCGAGCTCGGCCCGGTCCACGGCGGCGACCAGCAGCGGGAGCGTCTCGACGGCGGCGGCCCGCGGCCAGTGCCACAGCAACGCGGTCAGTCCGCGCAGCCGGCTGTGGGCCTGCGTCTCGCCGTCCGCGTGCAGCTGCGCGGCGGCGTGCGTGGTCGCCGCCACGTCACGCAGCCGGTCGGCGATGCACCCCGGCGCGGATGCGCTGTGCAGCAGCGCGTCGAGCCGACCGTCGAGCAGGCCCGCGCGTGACCCGCCGGACTGCCACGGGGTGTCGGTGCCCCACAGCGCGTGCGTCATCGCGTCGGACGCATCGTCCAGGCTGCCGGCCGCCCTGCCCAGGCGCACCGCGGCGTCCGCGAGCGCCTCCGGGTCCACCGAGACGAAGGTGCCGCCGCCGACGCGCACCGAACGCCCGACGCCGCCCGTGCCGGCGCACCAGAACGAGGCCGTCACCTCGCCCGCGGTCGCCGGCCACGGTCCCCGTAGCCCCAGCTCGGCGAGCAGCGTCTCGAGCCCGGCGACCAGCCGGTCCAGGCGCCACCGCTCGTCGGCCAGCGCCGCCCGGTAGCGGTCCGCGGCGGCCGCGAACCAGGCCACGGAACGACACGCGGTGACGGTCGCGCGCGCCGCTGCGACGGACGCGCGCGCGGCGGTGAGCCGCTGCCGCACGACGGGCATCTGATCTGCGGGTTCGAGCCAGGACACCCGCCGGAGGCTAGGGAGCGGCCGGCGGGCGCCCGTCTCGTCGCCGAACCCGCGGTGGACGCCGCGGCGGGAGCGCGGGCTGGGGTCGGCTCAGCCGGCGGCCGCGCGGCCGATGCGCCGGAGCTCGACCAGGATCGCGACCGCGCTCCCGACGACGGACAGCACGATCAGCACCCGCGCCACGGTCCCCCACGGGAAGGTGTACCCGGAGAAGTCGAACGGGAAGACCTGCCACATCCGTGCCGAGACGACGATGCCGAACACCGCCTGGACGATGTTCAGCGGCGCCTTCAGCCAGGGCCCGTCGTAGCCGAGGAACAGCACGTTGGCGACGATCGCGACGATCAGCGAGGCCGTGAGCAGCGGCAGCACCCGCGTCCAGTCGTCGGTGACGAAGCGGAACCAGCCCCAGTCGAGGATGCGGTGGGCGCCCCAGAGCATGACGGCGTCGACCGCGATCGCGACGAGGTACCCGGAGCGACGCTGGCTCGTGGTCGGTGGCGTGCGGCTGGCCACGCCCCAGGGGAGCACGCCGGCGCGGGCACGCGCATGGGCCGGAGGTCACCCGGACTGCACCGGCCGGGTCCCGGTCGCCCGGCCTCGCGCCGGGCCCGTCCCGCCCGCGTCGCTCTGGGACACTGGGCGCATGGTCCGTCTCGCCGACGTCGTCCCCCCCATCGCGCTCGGCCCCCTCGACGGGCGCTACCGCGCGGTCGTCGCGCCGCTCGTCGACCACCTGTCCGAGGCCGCGCTGAACCGCACCCGGATCGCGGTCGAGGTCGAGTGGGTGATCCACCTGACCAGCCGTGGGGTGGTCCCCGGGGCCCCGGCGCTCACCGCGGCCGACGAGGCCTACCTGCGCGCGGTCACCGAGGCGTTCGGGGCCGACGAGATCGCCGAGCTGGCCGAGATCGAGCGGACCACCGTCCACGACGTCAAGGCGGTCGAGTACTTCGTCAAGCGCCGGCTGGCCGCCGCGCCGGCGGACTGGGCGCTCCGCAACGTCGGGGAACTGGTCCACTTCGCGCTGACCAGCGAGGACGTCAACAACCTGTCGTACGCGCTCGACGTCCGGGGCGCCGTCCAGCAGGTGTGGCTCCCGGCGGCGACCGCGCTGGCCGACCAGCTCGCGGCGCTGGCCGACGAGCACCGCGCGGTGCCGATGCTCGCGCTGACCCACGGCCAGCCGGCGACCCCGACGACGCTCGGCAAGGAGCTGGCGGTGCTGGCGCACCGGCTGCGGCGGCAGCTACGGCGCATCTCGTCGGACGAGGTGCTGGGCAAGCTCAACGGCGCGACCGGTACCTACGGCGCGCACACCGCGGCGGTGCCCGGCGTCGACTGGCAGCAGGTGTCCCGCAGCTTCGTCGAGCACCTGGGCCTGACGTGGAACCCGCTGACGACGCAGATCGAGTCGCACGACTGGCAGGCCGAGCTGTACGCGGACGTCGCGCGGTTCAACCGGGTGGCGCACAACCTCGCGACGGACGCCTGGACCTACATCTCGCGCGGTGTCTTCGTCCAGGTGCCGGTCGCCGGGGCGACGGGCTCGTCGACGATGCCGCACAAGGTCAACCCGATCCGGTTCGAGAACGCCGAGGCGAACCTGGAGATCTCGTCGGCGCTGTTCGACACCCTCGCGGCGACCCTGGTGACCTCGCGGCTGCAGCGCGACCTCACCGACTCGACCACCCAGCGCAACATCGGGCCGGCGTTCGGTCACTCCTTGCTGGCACTGGACAACCTGAGCCGAGGTCTCGCCGCCCTGCACGTCGACACCGCGCTGCTGGCGCGCGAGCTCGACGAGAACTGGGAGGTGCTCGCCGAGCCGGTGCAGTCGGCGATGCGCGCCGCCGCCGTCACCGGGGTCTCCGGCATGGAGAACCCGTACGAGCGACTCAAGGAGCTGACCCGCGGCCGACGGCTGACGGCCGAGGACATGCGCGGCTTCATCGCCTCCCTCGGGCTGCCCGACGAGCTCGCGGCACGTCTGTCGGCACTGACGCCGGCCACGTACACGGGGCTCGCCGCGGACCTCGTCGACCACCTGAACGACTGACGCGCGCCGCAACCACTGGGCCGAACGGGTGATAGCGGCCGGAGGCTGCCAGGACCCTGGACACGGCCGCTTCACCCGCGGCAGGATCGAGTCCGATCCGTCCGG
>CAZFTZ010000380.1:0-10443 GCA_964521875.1 uncultured Cellulomonas sp.
AGGCCTCGTCGGCCGCGGTCGCCAGGGCGACGGTGAGGCGCTCGTCGGCGGACGCGACGGCGCGCGCCACCGCGGCGTGCACCGCCGCCTGTGGCGCCGTCCCGGGGGCGTGCGCCTCGGTCGCCGGCGTGACCGTCCCGACCAGCAGGACGGACGCCGAGGCGGCGGCCGTGAGCGCTCGCTTCCACACGCGAGACCCATCGGCCGGGTGAAGCGAGTCCTGCGGAGTTCACGGCCCGCGACCGCGCCCGACGAGGGCGGCGACAGGTGTCAGCGGCGGGTGAGCGTGTACGTCAGCACGGTGCGGCCACCGGTCGCGGACTGCGTGACGACGACCGACCACGCGCTCGTCGTCGCCTGGAGCGACGTCGGTCCGACGATCGTGTAGCTCTCGGCCTGCGAGGCGGCCGCCTTCGCCCGCGCGTCGTCGAGCTGCTGCTGGGCCTCGGCGACGGCCTGCGCGGCCGCCACCCTGAGCTCGGTTTCCTCGAGCGCGCTCGTGGCCGCCTGGAGCTGGCGCGCCGCCCATGCCATGGTCTCGCTGTCGGCCTGGGCCGACTGCAGCTCGTCGTACGCCCGCTGCGCGTCGTCGGCCTCGGACCGTGCCGCGTCACGCTCGGCCTGGAGGGCGGCGAGGTCGTCCGGCGTGGTGGCGGTCGACCCCGACGCCGGGGGCACCGCGTCGGCCGGGGCAAGCACCGTCAGCCCCCCGTCACTGACGTCGGCATCTGCGCTCCGGAGTGCCGCCTTGGCGCGCGTCAGGGCGTCGTCGCCGTCGACCGCCACGTGCACGGTCCAGCCATCGGTGTCGGCCGACGTGGCCGCGGTGAGGAGCGTGCCGCTGACCACGGGCACCTCGCCGGACGGGTAGCCGTCGGGGAGCGTGACCGGGGGCGGCGCTTCGAGCAGCGTCACGAGCCATGGGCCGGCGGACGAGCGCTGCGGGGCCGCGACCTGGTCCGTGCCGGGCGCCTGCGCGTCAGTCACCAGGTACTGCACGGTGTACGTGCCCGCGGGAACCGAACCCGGTGTCCCGTCCGGTGTGGGGCACGGCGCCAGGTCGGCGGAGATCCCGGAGTAGGCCGCGGTGGCCCCGGTCACGGTCCTCGGCAGCCCGAGCGCCGTGACGGTCGTCGACTGCTGGACGGCGCCCACCGCGACCACCGTGGTGCCCGCGGTGAGCACGACGTGCCCGGCGTCCGCGACCGCCGCCACGTCGTCCTGCACGAGGGTCGCCGTCAGCGAACGTCCGACGAGCGTTCCGAGGCTGGTCGCGTCGCCGGCGATGCCGACGTTGCCGCTGCCGTCCGAGACCACGGCGTAGGTCGGCGCCACGAGGCGAGCACTGTCCGTCGTCGGCATCGCAGCGACGTCCTGCCCGCACAGGCTCTCGTCGCTCGCGGACAACGGCGCGGGCGCACCGTCACGGTACGTCTCGGCCCCCCTGCCGCCGAGTCCGCCGTCCACGGTGACCAGCGCGATCGCGCCGGCCGCGGCCATCCCGAGTGCCGAGCGACCCGCGGCCCGGACCCGCCGCCGGTGCCGGATCCGTGCCGACAGCGCGGGCAGGTCGACGTCCGCGGGGTCCTCGCCGACGAGGTCGTCGAGCCCGGCCGGCCCGTCGACCGCGTCCCGCAGCGTCGCGCCGAGGTTCAGCGCCATCGCTTCCTCCCCGTGACGAGCTGGACGTCCTCCGTCTCGGCGGCGTCCTCGATCGGTCCGAGCAGCGCCTCGAGCTGGGCGGTTGCGTCGGACAGGTAGCGCTTGACCGAGCCCTCCGCCAGGTCGAGGTCCCGCGCGATCTGCGGCACCGTCAGGTCGTCGTAGAACCGCAGCACCACGCACGCGCGCAGCCGCGGGGCCAGCGTCGCGATTGCGTGCCGCACGTCGATGCGGTCGCCGGCGGCGAGGTCCGGTCCCTCACGGTCGTCCACCAGCAGGTGGGCGACCCCGGACCAGCGCCGCCGGCGCCGGGTGGCGTCGAGGAAGATCGTCAGGATCGCGCGGCGCACGTACGCCTCCGCGGCCGCCGGGTCACGCAGCGGTCGCCCCTGGCCGAAGGCCTTGACGAGCGCGTCCTGGACGAGGTCCTCGGCCTCGCGACGCTCGCCGGTCAGGAGCGTCGCGTACCGGACGAGGGCGCCGCCGCGATGGCGGACGAGGTCGTCCAGCACGTCCTCCCACGAAGCCACCGCCGGACCACCTCCCCTCGTCACCGTCCAAGACGCTCGGGGGCGCCGGATCGTTGGGTCCTAGGCTGGCCCGGTCCCCACTGCCCGGAAGGAAGAACATGCCTGCCGACCTGCGCGCCGCCGTGGCCGCGCTGATGCCCCGCGCTCTGACCGACCTCGCCGAGCTCGTCGCCATCCCGTCGATCGCTGACGAGCGCATCGTCCCGCTGTCGGAGTGCGACCGCGCGGCCGAGTGGGTCGCGGCGGCGTTCCGCGCCGAGGGGATCGAGGACGCGCGGCCGGAGCGAACGCCGGACGGCACGTCGACGGTCGTCGGGCAGCGGCCCGGGCCGGCCGGGGCGCCCACCGTGCTGCTGTACGCGCACTACGACGTCCAGCCGCCCCTCGCCGACGCCGCGGGGACCACGCCGCCGTTCGAGCTCACCGAGCGCGAGGGCCGCTGGTACGGCCGCGGCGCCGCCGACTGCAAGGGCAACATCGCCGCGTTGCTCACCGCGCTGCGCGCGCTGCGCGACGAGGCGGGCGACTATCCGGTGACGATCAAGCTCGCCATCGAGGGCTCGGAGGAGCAGGGCGGCGGCGGGCTCGACGAGTTCGCGGTCGCGCACCCGGACCTGTTCACCGCGGACGCGGTGCTCATCGTCGACGTCGGCAACGTCGCCGTCGGCCACCCGACGCTCACCACGTCGCTGCGCGGCACGGTCGCCATGACCGTCCGGGTGGACACCCTCGTCGGCCCGGTCCACTCCGGCATGTTCGGCGGCGCCGCGCCGGATCCGATCGCCGCGCTGGTCGCCATGCTCGCGACACTGCGCGACGCGCACGGCGACACCACGGTCCGCGGCCTCGACAACACGCAGACCTGGCCCGGAGCCGGGTGGGACACCGCGACGTTCGCCCGGGACGCCGGCCTGCTGCCCGGTGCGCAGGTGATCGGCACCGGCTCGGTGGCGGACACGATGTGGGCGCGGCCGGCGCTGACCGTCGTCGGCATGGACGTGCCGCCCGTCGTCGGATCGACGCCGTCCATCCAGGGGCACGCCGCCGCCCGGCTCAACCTGCGCGTGCCGCCGGGAACCTCCGCGGTCGCCGCGCGCGACGCGCTGATCGCCCACCTGCACGCGGTGGCGCCGTGGGGCGCCACCGTGACGGTCGAGGCCGACGCAGTGGGCGAACCGTTCCTCGCCCGGACCGACACCCCGGCGTTCGCGACGCTGTCGGAGGCGCTCGAGGAGGCGTTCGGTGTCCCGACGGTCACGGTCGGCGAGGGCGCGTCGATCCCGCTCTGCAACGTGCTGGCCGGCCTGATGCCGGACGCGTCGATCGTGCTGCTCGGCGTCGAGGACCCGGCGGCGGCGATCCACGCGCCGAACGAGTCGGTGCACCCGGGCGAGATCGAGCACCTGGCGCACGCGCTCGCGCTCTTCCTCGCCCGGCTGACCTGAGGGTTCACAGCCTCGTCACAGGTTGGTTTCGTCGTCGGTCCAGGTCGCTTCCCTAGGTTCGGGACGGCATCGGACGGAACCGACGTGAGGACGACATGGTCAGGCGGTGGAGGGCGGCTCGCCCGTGGGGGAGGGCGATCGCCATCGTGGTGGCCGTCGTCGTCCTGGCGGGGGTCGGTACGGGAGTCTGGTGGTTCACCGGACGGGACAAGGCGAGTGCGGCGGCCGCGGACGGCGCTGCGACGACCACGACGGTCTCGGCGAGCCTGACGACGCTGGAGAAGTCCGTCAGCGCCAGCGGGACGTTGACGCCGACGGTCCAGGAGTCGGTGAGCTTCGCGGTGAGCGGCACGGTGACGGCCGTCAACGTCAAGGCCGGTGACACGGTGACCGCGGGCCAGGCCCTGGCCACCGTCGACACCCTCGAGCTCAACGCCGACCTGCTGTCCGCCAAGGCCGATCTGGCCAGCGCGCAGGCGACGCTGGCAGACCTGGAGGATGCCGACGACGGCACCGACGCGGCGGCCGCGCAGATCGAGGCCGCCTCGGCGAAGGTCGACGTGGCGCAGGCGGCGGAGACCGCCGCTGAGACCGCGATGACCGACGCGACCCTGGTCGCCCCGGTCGCCGGACTGGTGACGACCGTCGACCTGGAGGTCGGCGACAAGGTCACCGGCTCCTCCAGCGGCTCGGGCTCGTCGGGCAGCGCCCCGTCGTCGAGCTCGTCGTCCTCCTCGTCCACCGGCCAGTTCGAGATCGTCGGGACGGACGCCTACGAGGTCAGCCTCTCGGTGGACGACACCGACGTGGCGCTGATCGAGCCGGGCGACCAGGTCGAGATGACCTCCGACGACCTGACCGACACCGTGTTCGGCGTGGTGCGGACGGTCGGTCCGCTGTCGAGCTCGACGTCGGGCGTGGCGTCCTACCCGGTGGAGGTCGACGTCACCAGCGACGCCTCGACACTCCACGACGGCATCTCCGTCGACGCGTCGATCATCTACGAGCGGCGCACCGACGTGCTCACGATCCCGACGTCCGCGATCACCAAGGCCGCGGACGGCACGTCCACCGTGACCAAGGTCGCCTCGGACGGCACGACGTCGACCGTGACGGTCACCACGGGCGAGACCTCCGGCACCGTGACGGAGATCACCGACGGCCTGTCCGAGGGCGACCAGGTGCAGGTGACCACCTATGCGCGGTCCTCCACCGGCACCGGCTCGACGGACGAGAACCAGCAGGGGACCTTCCCCGGCGGTGGGGAGCTCCCGGGCGGCGGCGAGATGCCCGGCGGCGGGCAGTTCTTCCAGAACGGCGGCACGGGCGACCAGGCGCCGAGCCAGATGGGCTTCCGGGGCAGCAATGGCTGAGCGCACCGCGACGCGCGTGGCCGACGAGCCCGCGGCGCCCGGCGCGGTGGGCGGTGCCGTCCCCGTCATCGAGATCGTCGGCGCGCGCAAGACGTACACCACGGGCACCATCTCGTTCGAGGCGCTGCGCGGCGTGGACCTGCGGATCGACGCCGGCGAGTACGTCGCCGTCATGGGGCCGTCCGGGTCCGGCAAGTCGACGCTGATGAACATCCTCGGCTGCCTCGACGTGCTGACCGAGGGCACCTACCGGCTGGCCGGTGAGGACGTGGAGGAGCTCGACGAGGTCGAGCTCGCCGCGATCCGCAACCGGCGCATCGGGTTCGTGTTCCAGCAGTTCCACCTGCTGCCCAGCCTGCCCGCCTGGCGCAACGTCGAGCTGCCGCTGATGTACGCGGGGGTCAAGGCGGCCGAGCGCAAGGAGCGCGCCATCGCGTCGCTGGAGCGGGTCGGGCTCGGCGACCGCACCGCCAACCGGCCCGGCGAGATGAGCGGCGGCCAGCAGCAGCGCGTCGCCGTCGCCCGCGCGCTGGTGACCGACCCCGCGTTGATCCTGGCCGACGAGCCGACCGGCAACCTCGACTCGGTCTCGACCGACGAGGTGCTGGCGCTGTTCGACGAGCTGCACGCCCAGGGTCGCACCGTGGTGCTCATCACCCACGAGTTCGACGTCGCCCAGCACGCCCACCGCGTGGTCCACGTGCGGGACGGGCTGGTGACGTCGATCGACGAGGAGGTGGAGCACCGATGACCTGGAACCAGACGCTCCACACCGCCTGGTCGGCCGTCCGCACCCACGTGATGCGGTCCAGCCTGACGGTGCTCGGCATCCTCATCGGCATCGCGGCGGTCATCCTCACCGTCGGCCTGGGCCTCGGCTCGCAGCAGGACGTGTCGGCGCAGATCAACGCGCTGGGCTCGAACCTGCTCATCGTCACGCCGGGCTCGTCGACCACCGGCGGCGTCCGCGGCGGCTTCGGCTCGGGCACCAGCCTGACGCGCGCCGACGCGGAGGCGCTCGCCTCGTCGGTCAACGCGCCGGACATCGAGGGCGTCGCACCGGAGAAGTCGACCTCGCTCGAGATCGACGCCGGCGACACCAACTGGACGACGACCATCACCGGCACCACCGCCTCGTGGGCGGACGTGCGCAACCGCACGCTGCTGGCCGGCACGTTCCTCACCGACGCCGACGACACCGGCCGCGCCGCGGTCGTCGTGCTCGGCTCCGACACCGCCACCGAGCTGTTCGGCACGACGAACGTCGTCGGGCAGACGGTGACCATCTCGGACGTGCAGTTCGAGGTGATCGGGGTGCTGGCCAGCGCTGGCTCCAGCGGCGACACCAGCCTGGACGACCTCGCGGTGGTGCCGCTGTCGACGGAGGCCGAGACGCTCGTCGGCGGCTCGTCGCGCTCGTCGGTCAACCGGATCTACGTCGAGGCCGCGAGCACCGGGCAGCTCTCGGCGGCCTACCAGGAGGCGCAGCGCACGCTGCTCAACCTGCACGGCAAGACGTCGGCCGACAACGCCGACTTCTCGATCGCCTCGCAGGAGTCGCTGGTGTCCACCGCGACCGCCGTCGCCAAGACGCTCACCGTGCTGCTCACCGGCATCGCCGCGATCTCGCTGCTGGTCGGCGGCATCGGGGTGATGAACATCATGCTGGTGTCCGTCACCGAGCGGACCCGCGAGATCGGCCTGCGCAAGGCGCTCGGCGCCCCGCCGTGGGCGATCCGCCGCCAGTTCCTCGCCGAGGCGTCGATCCTCGGCCTGTCCGGCGGCCTGCTCGGCGCCGGGCTCGGCATCCTCGCCGCCCGCACCCTCCCGTCGCTCGTCGACTCGACGATCATCGTGTCCGGCGCCGCCGTCGCCGCCTCGCTGGTCGTCGCGGTCGGCATCGGCCTGGTGTTCGGCGTCTACCCCGCCACCCGGGCCGCCCGGCTCGCCCCCATCGACGCGCTGCGCTCGGAGTGAGCGTGCTACCCGTCAGGAGATCTCAGATGTCCCACTTGCGTACCCTCGCCCCGCTCGGCTTCGGCCTCGGGCTCGCCCTGGTGCTCGCCGGCTGCTCCGGGGGCGGGACGACGAACGAGCCCGCCGCCGCCGCGACGGGTGTCCCGTCGGACGGCGCCTCGGCGGCACCGGCACCCGAAGGCACGGCCGGCACCCGCACCAACCCCGGCGTCAGCGGAAAGATCGCCTACGTCTCCGGCCAGCTGATGCAGGTTCAGGACTCCGACTCGCAGACGGCGGTCGCCTGGGGCGACACGACGACGATCACGTCACAGGTGTCCGGCACGCTGGCGGACGTCGTCGCCGGGGTGTGCATCACCGCGACCAGTGCCGCGACGACGACGGACGGGACGTCCACGGCGGCGCCGAGCGCCGACGCGACGGCCTCCGGCCCGGCGACGCAGGTGGCGATCACCGACCCGGTCGACGGTGCCTGCACCACGACGGGGTTCGGCGGTTCGGGCGGGTTCCCGGGGGGCGGCACGTTCTCGGGCGGCACCCCGGGGCAGATGCCGAGCGGCATGGCGACGGCGATGCCGGGCGGTGACGGCGGCCAGGGTGGCCAGGTGCCGGGAGACCTGCCGAGCGGGTTCCCGACCGACGGCACGTTCGGTGGCGGGGCACGGGCCTTCGGCGCCCGCACGTCGGGCCTGGTCACGGCGGTGGACGCCTCGACGATCACGGTGCAGACCACTGCCCAGGACGGCACGACGAGCACCGCGACGGCGACCGTCGACGCCTCGACCACCTACACCAAGACCGTGACCGCCGACGCGAGTGCGATCGTCGTCGGCCAGTGCGCCTCGGCCTTCGGCGAGTCGGACTCCTCGGGCAAGATCACCGCCACGTCGATCACCGTCTCGGCGCCGACCGACGGCACCTGCTCGTCGTTCGGCACCGGGCGCGGCACCGGGCTGATGGGCTCGCGCAGCGGCAGCGGTGGCGAGGGCTCCCGCGATCGCGGCAACGACGGCTCCTCGACCAGCACGCAGGGTGGCACGAATGCCTGACCGTTCCCGCCGACGCCGGCCTCGCTGGCGCCGCCCGCTCGCCCTCGGTGTCGGGGTCGCCGTCGTGCTCGTCGCGGCCGGTGGCGGCGTCGCCTGGGCGATGTCCGCCCGGTCCGGCGACCGCTACACGACGGCGACCGTGACGACGGGCTCGGTGCAGCAGACGGTCTCGGCCGCCGGCACGGTCGCCTCGGCGACGCGCCGCGACGTCGCGTTCCCGGTCGCCGGCACGGTGGCTTCCGTCGCCGTCGGGGTGGGCGACACGGTGACCGCCGGCGAGGTGCTGGCCAGCCTCGACACCGCATCGCTGCAGGACGCGCTCGACCAGGCGAACACCACCCTGCAGGAAGCGCAGCAGACGCTGTCCGACGACCTGGAGTCGCAGACGACGTCGTCGTCCTCCTCGTCGTCCTCGTCGTCGTCCTCGTCCGGCGGGCAGCAGGGCGGGACCGGGTCGAGCGGGACCGGCGGCACCGGCTCGTCCGGGTCGACGCAGCCGTCCGGGTCCAGCACGCCGTCGGCAGCCGTGCAGCAGGCCACCGCAGACGTCCAGGCGAAGCAGCAGGCGCTGCTGGCGGCCTACCGCGACGCGCACGACGCGCTGCAGGCCAGCACCGACGCGCTGACCCAGGCGCAGACGGTGTGCGCCGACGTCGCCTCCCTCGACCCGGACGCCGTCGGCAGCACGCCGACCGCGTCCCCGTCGCCGAGCGACACCGCGAGCGAGACTCCGGACCCCTCCGGCACGTCCACCCCGACGCCGACCGCGACCTCGCCGTCGGTGGCCGACGTGCAAGCGCTGATCAGCGACTGCCAGACGGCGCTCGGTGCAGCGGCCACCGCGCAGGACACCACGAAGACCAAGCAGGACGCCGTGAACGACGCGGCGAGCGCGCTCGACCAGGCGGTGGCTGCGCTGCAGCAGGCGCTGGGCGGCTCGTCGGGCACCGGCGGCTCCCAGAACGGATCGGGCGGCACGCCCACCGGTGCCGTGTCCGGCGCGTCCTACGTCGTCGGCACCGGCACGGCCGTGACGCTGACCGCCGCCGTGTCGGACACCTCCGGCAGCCCGTCGTCGGGCACCTCGGGCTCGTCGGGCAGCGCGAAGGTCGCGACCGCGGCGGACCTCCTCGCCGACCAGGCGGCGATCGACGCCGCCCAGGCGCAGGTGGACATCGCGACGAAGGACCTCACGCTCGTCGACCTGACGTCGCCGATCGCCGGCACGGTCGGTGCGGTGTCGATCACGGCAGGCGCGCAGGTCTCGGCGCAGTCGACGACGGCCGTGATCACCGTGCTCGGCACCGACGGCTACACCGTCGACCTCACCGTGCCCCTGTCGTCGGTGGGCAAGCTGGCGGTCGGCCAGTCGGCGACGGTGCAGGTGCCGAGCACGGCCCAGCAGCTCACCGGCACGGTGAGCAGCATCGGCGTGCTCGACGTGTCCTCGACGTCGACGCCCGAGTACGACGTCGTGGTCGCGATCGACACCACCACCGAGAAGCTGTTCGACGGTTCGTCGGCCCAGGTGCAGATCGCGGTCGCCGACACCGGCCAGGTGCTGACGGTGCCGACGTCGGCGGTCCACGTCGACGGCTCGACCGCCACCGTCCAGGTGCTGTCCGACGGTGAGGTGAGCGACGTCACCGTGCAGTGCGGGGCGGTCGGCGCCGAGCTGACGGAGATCACGTCCGGGCTGGCCGAGGGCCAGACCGTGGTCCTCGCCGACCGTGACGAGCCGCTGGAGACGGGGTCGTCGTCCTCGTCGTCCTCCGGGCTGTCCGGGCTGACGAGCGGCAGCACGACGCAGGTGCAGGTCGGTGGCGGCTTCGCGCCGCCCGGCGGCGGGACGTTCTCCGGCCGCGGCTGACCGGCGCGGGGAGCCCGGCCCGGGAGGCGTGCCCCCGCCTCCCGGGCCTTCTGCTGCCTGCGGCAGGTGTCCGCCCGGGTCGGCCCGGCGCGGCAATAGGCTCGGGTCGCGCGGCACGACGAGACGGAGGCGGGCATGTCCGAGCAGGCCGGGAGTGCGCCACGGGCGCGGGTGCTCGTCGTCGGCGGCGGGGTGATGGGCGGCACGCTCGTCACCGCGCTCCTCGCCGCGGGGTGGTCGGCCCGCGACGTCGAGGTCGTGGAGACCGACGCCGCCCGTGCGGAAGGCCTGCGCCGGGCGCACGGCGTGGCGACGAGCGCGTCGGCGGGAACGGCCGCCGGCCGCGCCGACGTCGTGCTGATCGCGGTCAAGCCGGACGTCGTCGGCGACGTGCTGGCCCAGCTCGGCCCGGAGCTGCGCCACGGCGCGCCGGTGATCAGCGTCGCCGCGGGCGTCCCGCTCGCGTTCTACGAGCAGCGGCTGCCCGCCGGCACCCCGGTGGTGCGCGTCATGCCCAACACGCCGGCCGTCATCGGC